>CAZVMY010000309.1:0-4195 GCA_964628955.1 uncultured Methylocystis sp. | reverse complement strand
TGGGTCCGGCCGTTCGCCGGCATCCACGTCTCGTGCGTGCCCCAGCCGAGTTCGGCGGGCTGCAAACCCTCGGAGACGAAGCCCTCCACCGACCAGGTGTTGACGAAGACGTCCTGCGGCTTCGGCGTCTTCGCACGCTGCGTGTCGCGCTCGGCGATATGGATGCCCTTGACGCCGGCCTGCTGCATCAGCGCCGCCCAGCCCTCGCGGCTGGTCGGCTCGTCGAAGGCGAGGCCCAGGTCGGTCGCGACGTTCAGCAGCGCCTGCTTGACGAACCACGAGACCATGCCCGGATTGGCACCGCAGCAGGATACGGCGGTCGTGCCGCCGGGCTTCTGCCGGCGTGCCTCCAGCACCGTCTCGCGCAGCGCGTAGTTGGACCGCGCCTCGGGCCCGGCCGAATTGTCGAAGTAGAAGCCCGCCCAGGGTTCGACCACCGTGTCGACATAAAGCGCGCCGATCTCGCGGCAGAGCTCCATGATCGCCAGCGACGAGGTGTCGACCGACAGGTTGACGCAGAAGCCCTGGCCGCCGCCAGCCGTGAGCAGGGGCGTCAGCAGATCGCGGTAGTTCTCCTTCGTCACCGCCTCGTGGATGAACCGCACGCCGTGCTCGGCCAGGAGGCCGGCATCCTTGTCCTCCGGGTCGATCACCACGAACCGCGCCTCGTCATAGGCGAAGTGGCGCTCGATCAGCGGAAGGGTGCCTTTGCCGATCGAGCCGAAGCCGATCATCACGATGGGGCCGGAAATGGTGGCGTGGACGGGGTGGGTCATAAGGAAGCTTCCGGGTTGAAGAAATTGAAGAGCTGAAGCGCCTTAGCTGATCGAACGTCATGTTCGGATGACAGCGCCGCATGCCCCGGTCTAGCGATAGACGTCCTTGCGGTCACCGATCGTGACGACGAGGACGACGACGCGCTCGTCCTGGATGTCACAGACGATCCGGTAATTGCCGACGCGATAGCGCCCGTAACCGGCCAGGGGACCGCTCATCGCCTTGCCGACCCATCGAGGGTCGGCGGCTTGCGCGACTCGAAGCTTGAGGAAGTCGCCGATGCGCTTGGCGGTCTGGCGGTCGAGCTTTTGGAACTGCCGTCTGGAGGTCTCGGACGGTTCAATCGTCCAGGCCAAGTTCCGCGCTCACTTCCTCAAGGCTGTACGTCCTCTCCTCGCCCCGCCGGATGCGTTCCATCACCTGATCGGCGCGATAGATGTCTTCCATATCCTCCAGACCGTTCCGGATCAGTTCGCGCAGGTAGAAGGCCTTGGTGCGGCCGGTCTCGCGGGCGAGCGCGTCGAGGCGGCTTTCGATGTCCGGGTCGAGACGGATGGACGTGGGCATGGCTGCCTCCCTGAGTTCGATGCGTGTATTCGACGGATCACAAATGCTCGACGAGGCCCACCCGTCACCCCTCACGCCGCCCGCCGCGCCTCCTCGGCGACGATCCCCGCCATGAGTTGCCAGAGGTCAAGCGGCAGGATGCGTTCGCCGGTCGGCTGGACGAGGCCCTTGGAACCGGCGAGGGCGCCAGGCACGAGTTCCAGACCGAGAAAGCGCTCGCGCTCGTATGGACCCGGCATCCACAGCCCGTCCGTCAGACGTTGCGTGAAGTCGAAGCGCGCGTAATACGGCGCGTCGCCGACCAGCAGCACCGCCCGGTGGCCGAGGCCGGCCGCCTTGGCGAGGCCGATGCGCATCAGGCTGCCGCCGATGCCGCGGCTCTGCTGGTTCTTCGCCACGGCAAGCGGGCCGAGCATGAGCGCGCGGCGTCCTGGCCCGGCGCTGACGTGCCAGAAGCGCAAGGTGCCCACGACCAGGCCGTCGTTCTTGGCCACGAGCGACAGGCCGTCGGCCGGCAGGCGGCCCTCGCGCAGGCGCTCGCAGGTCTTGAGGTGGCGCGCCGGGCCGAAGGCGTCGTCGAGCAGGTCCTCGCGCGCGTCCGCGTCGGCGGTGAGTTCATCGGTGATGCGAACCATCGCAAACCTCCGCTGCGCCTTGTCGAGGGGCGCGGATGTCCAACGGTTGAAAGGGAAGGGCGGGTCCGAGCCGGCAAGCCGGCTCGGAAAGGCTCTGTCAGATGACGATCTGGCGCAGGCCCGGCATGCCGTTGAACGCCTGCGACGAATAGGTCGTCGTGTAGGCGCCCGTCCCCTCGATCAGCACGCGATCGCCGATCTCGAGGCTGAAGGGCAGCATGTACGGCTCCTTCTCGTACATCACGTCGACCGAGTCGCAGGTCGGCCCGGCGAGCACGCAGGGACCGATCTGCCCGCCGTCGCGCGGCGTGCGGATCGGGTAGCGGATCGCCTCGTCCATGGTCTCGGCGAGGCCATGGAACTTGCCGATGTCGAGATAGACCCAGCGCACGGTATCCTCGTCCGACTTCTTCGAGACGAGGACGACCTCGCTCTCGATGATGCCGGCGTTGCCCACCATGCCGCGGCCCGGCTCGATGATCGTCTCGGGGATGTTGTTGCCGAAGTGCTTGCGAAGCGCCCGGAAGATGGCGGAGCCGTAGCTCTCCACCCCCGGGATCTCCTTCAGGTACTTCGTCGGGAACCCGCCGCCGAGGTTGACCATGCCGAGGTTGATGCCGCGCTCGCCCATCTCGCGGAAGATCCACGCGGCGGACGCCAGCGCCGCATCCCAGACCTCCGGGTTGCGTTGCTGCGAGCCGACGTGGAACGACACGCCATGGGCGACGAGCCCGAGCCGGTGGCCATGCTCGAGCACGCGCGGCGCCATCTCCGGCACGCAGCCGAACTTGCGGCTGAGCGGCCATTCGGCATCGGCGCCGTCGCACAGGATGCGGCAGAAGATCTTCGCGCCGGGGGCGACGCGGGCGACCTTCTCGACCTCGGCCTCGCAATCGACCGCAAACATCGAGATGCCGCGCTCGAATGCGCGCTGGATGTCGCGCTCCTTCTTGATCGTGTTGCCGAACGAAATGCGATCGGCGGTCGCGCCAGCGGCCAGCGCCATCTCGATCTCTCCGATCGAGGCGCAGTCGAAGCACGAGCCGAGCTTCGCGAGCAGCTCCAGAATCTCCGGAGCCGGGTTGGCCTTGACGGCATAGAACACCCGCGTGTCGGGCAGAGCCCGCGCGAAGGTCAGATAGTTGTCGCGCACGACGTCGATGTCGAGCACGAGCAGCGGGCCGTCGTCGCGGCGCTGGCGAAGGAATTCGCGGATACGGTCAGTCATCGGACTTCCCCTCTGCGGCTGGCGAGCCGCAAACAGAGGTGGACACAACCGGACGCGTCATCGATCCCGGCGCGCGATGGAGACACGCAGGGTCGATCAACGAACCCGATGCTGGCGTAAGCCAGCGTGAGTTGCGCCGTATGGACATGCTTTGCCGAGACCCGTTTCGGGTGTCTCGGGAGTCACGCCATCGATTGGAGAGGGAAACCCTTCCGCACGCCCGGCAAGATGGACAAGCCTCTTCGGTGTGCCGGCCTTTGGAGGGCCGACGCGAGACCAAAAAAGCCCGTTCCGTCGTTGCTTTGAGCTGCGTCACCTGCTTCGGGCAGGGCCGCTGGTTCGCCTCCAGCTGCCGGTCCGTGAGGATCGGTCCAAAGATTTGGACCTCACCCCATGTACGAATGGCGTTTTTCCGGCCTCTTGTCCGGAGATCCACCGACCGGCACGCAGCCACAGGCACGTGCGAAATTGGGCAGGTGGAGAGATACAGTAAGCGGCCGGCGGTTCAAGTGAAAATACTGTCACATGGATAAAAATTCTCCGAAGCATCAGCACGCTCCTCCACCTTGACCCGACCCTGATCCGCTCGCACAAACGGCGCGCCCTCCGCTGAAGTCGACGACGATGCCCGAGCACGACCATTTTTCCAGTCTCAGCCGCCGGCGCGCGCTCGGTGCGCTGGCGCTTGCCGCCGCTGCCGGGGTCGAGAGCGTGTCCGTGCCGCATGCGGCGGGGCAGACGGCGCTGCCGGCTCCGGCGTCGCCGGGACCGCTGACGCGGTTCGGTTACGAGGATGTCCTGCGCCGGGCGCGGGATCTCGCCGGTCAACCGTTCGAGGCGCCGCCGGCACTTCCGGAGCCGCTGGCGCGGCTCGATTACGACACCTGGCGTGACATCCGGTTCAGGGGCGATCGGTCGCTGCTCGCGCATCAGGGCAGCCCGTTCCGGCTGCAGATGTTCCATCTGGGCTTTCTCTACACCCGCCCGG
>CAZVMY010000308.1:3708-4202 GCA_964628955.1 uncultured Methylocystis sp. | reverse complement strand
TGCACGCAGGTCGTCGGTCATGCCCGGCGCCGGCGCTTCCTCGATCACCTTCTGGTGACGGCGCTGGCGCGGCCAGTCACGCTCGAACAGGTGCACCACGTTGCCGTGACCGTCCGCGAAGACCTGAATCTCCACGTGGCGCGGCGACGTCACGTACTTCTCGACCAGAACCCGCGGATCGCCGAAGGCTCCTGCGGCCTCCCGCTGTGCCGAGGCGAGCGCATCCTCGAAGTCGGCATGCCGGTCCACCCGGCGCATGCCCTTGCCGCCGCCGCCGGCCACCGCCTTGACGAGCACGGGATAGCCTATGGCGTAGGCACGCTCCTTGAGGAACGCCGGGTCCTGGTTGGCGCCATGGTACCCGGGAACGATCGGCACGCCCGCCTTCTCGACGAGAGCCTTGGCCGCATCTTTCAGGCCCATCGCGCGAATGGCCGATGCGGGGGGGCCGATGAACACGATTCCGGCAGCCGCGCAGGCTTCGGCGAAATCCG
>CAZVMY010000308.1:0-3698 GCA_964628955.1 uncultured Methylocystis sp. | reverse complement strand
CGGACAGGAAACCGTAGCCCGGATGGATCGCGGCGGCGCCCGCCCGTCGCGCGACCTCCAGGATCCGGTCGGCGACGAGATAGCTCTCGCGGGCCGGCGCAGGCCCGATCGCGTATGCCTCGTCGGCCAGCCGAACGTGCGGCGCGCCGGCGTCGGCTTCGGAGTGGACGGCAATCGTGCGCAGACCCAGACGTCGCGCGGTCCGGATGACGCGGCAGGCGATCTCGCCGCGGTTGGCGATGAGCACGGATGTGAGCATGGCGCCGTGAGTACCGCGCCTGCTTGCGCTTGTCATCCGATCGCCGCGCTCGCGTGTTGCCGGACGGGACGCGATTGCCAACGTCGACGTTACGCGTCCTTATGCCGGCAACGGCGCAGTCGGCGTCGAAGGCAGTTCATGAACTCGCTCCTGCGCGGCACCCTGGTCCAGCGGCTGAGGCTCTTTTCCGGCCTCGTCCTGTTCGCCTTCGCCCTCGTGCATTTCCTGACGCACAGCATCGGCATCTTCGGCGTCGACCGGCTCCAGAGCTGGCAGGACACGCACACCTTCATTACCCGCACAAAGGGCGGCGCGGTCGTGCTCTACGGCGCGATGATCATCCACATCGTGCTTGGCCTCGCGAAGCTCGCGACCCGGACCACGTGGCGGATGCCGGCGTCGGAGGCGCTGCAACTCGCACTCGGGCTCGCCATCCCGATCCTGCTGATCCCGCATGTCGTCAATACCGTCGTCGCCAACCGGCTGGGTCTCGTCGACGACGTCTATCCGCAGCAGCTCGCGAAGCTGTGGCCGGAGCACGGGCTGAAGCAGAGCGTCCTCCTGCTCGTGGTCTGGCTGCACGGCTGCCTGGGTCTGCGCAACGTCTTCCGCCAGACGCTCTGGTATCCAGAATGGCGGCAGGCGCTCTTTGCCGCCGCCCTGCTGGTCCCGGCGCTCGCGCTGGCCGGCTTCGTGTCGGCCGGACGCGAGCAGGCGCTGCGCATCGCGACGCCGGCAGCGCGCGCGGCCTTCGAGGAAGACGTCTTCTGGACGAAGGGCGCCAACGCCGAATGGCTGGCATGGCTCGCGGAGACGATGAGCCTCGTCTTCGTCGCCTGTCTGATCGTCGCGATGCTGATCCCGGTCGCGCGCTGGATCGTGCGGCGTTACCTCGGCGGGATCGAGGTGGTCTACGACGCGGGGCCGACGGTCCGGGCGCCCGTGGGCCCGACGCTGCTCGAGATCAGCCGCATGTTCCGCGTCCCCCACACCTCGGCCTGCGGCGGCCGGGCCCGCTGCTCGACCTGCCGCGTGCGCATCCTGAAGGGTGGCGAGCGGCTCGAACCGGCCGGTCCGGCCGAGATCAAGGCTCTGAAGCGCGTCCGAGCGGGCGACGACGTGCGCCTCGCCTGCCAGATCAGGCCGCGGCACGACCTGAACGTGCTGCGCATCCTGCGCCCCCATGCGACGCGACAACGCCGCACGGTGATCGAAGCGGCCGAGGCGGACGGCATCGAACGGACCATGACCGTGATGTTCCTCGACCTGCGCGGCTTCACGGCCCTCAGCGAGAAGCGGCTGCCCTACGACGTCGTCTATATCCTCAACAGATTCTTCGCCCATGCCGGCGCGGCCGTGGTCGATGCCGGCGGCCACATCGACAAGTATCTCGGCGACGGCCTGATGGCGGTCTTCGGCGAATCGACGTCGTTGCAGCGCGGCGCCCGCGATGCCCTGGCCGCGTCGATCGCGATCGACCTGATGCTGGACACGCTCGCCCTGGAGCTGCAATCGGACCTCAAGGAACCGCTGCGTCTGGGCATCGGCATCCATACCGGTCCGATGGTCATGGGCCGCATCGGCTACGGCACGTCGGCCGCCGTGACCGTGATCGGCAGGACCGTGAACACGGCGAGCCGGCTGCAGTCGCTCACCAAGGATTATTCCTGCCAGCTCGCCTTCTCGGAGGCGTTCGCCCAGGCTGCCGGCGTTCCGACCGAAGGATTGCGGACGGAAACGGCCGAAATCCGCGGATTGAGCGAGCCCATGACGATCTACTGCATCGAACGGGCGCGGAGCCTGCGCGCGACGGAAGTCGTTCGCGAGGTCGCGGCCGGCTGACGCGCCGGCCGAGCCCGCTCGTCCACCTCGCGCCTTGGTGAGGTGCATGTCAGGAAATGCGCTCAGCCCGGCAGCACCGAAAGCTTGGTCAGATCGATGATCGGCGAGGTCAGGATCGGCGCCGCGGCCGCCAGGATCGCCGTCGTGATCTCGCCGGTCGACAACTGGAGACCGTGCTCCTTCTTCCAGGCGACCACCGCAGCCCAGGTCGCGTTGCGGCCGAGGTCCAGCCGGGCCGCCTCGTCGACGTCGCGGCCGAGACTCACGAAGGTCGGGACGAAGGTGGCGAGCAGGATGGCGCTCGACAGCATGCCCCACCAGGTCGAGAGCGCGGCCGTCGCGCTGCGCAGGGTCTCGAGGAACCGTTGCTGGACCGGGCTCATGTCCTTGGTCATCTCGCCCGCGAAAATCGCCTGCGGCCATTCGACCATCGCCCGCACCGCCGCGTTGGAAACGACCAGCAGGATCGACGCGAGGGCGAACAGGACCAGCAACGCCGTCATCTGACGCCGGAGCGTATCGGGCTGGCGCCATGAGCTGTCGCCGCGCCAGCGCACGGCCAGCACCGCGGCGGCCGCGACCAGAAAGGCGGCGGCCAGCACGCCGAGCGTGCCGCCGATCCGCCCGTGCTGCTCCATCTGGGTCGTGATCGCGATCGCGTCGCCGTAACCGATCAGGCGCAGTTTCTCCGGCACGACGTAGACGTAGAAATCCCGGATCGTCGTCCAGAAGAACAGGTCGAGGCCCTGCGGGCCGGCGACGCTGTTCTGCACCGCCGTCGTGCGCGCCACGTCGAACACCGTGTAGCGCCAGCCGACGTAGAGCGCGAAGACCACCCCGATCAAACCGCAGATGCCGAGAAACGTCCGCTGTGCCACCCTCGGCTGATGCGCGGTGAGCACGGCCACGATCGTCGCCGCGCTGGCCACGATCGCGACCACGCTCATGGCGATCAGCAGCGTCTGCGGCCCCGACAGCCGCAGCCGTCCGGCAAAATCGGCGAGACTCAGCGCGCCCTTCGTCCGGCCGATCGCATCCGCGACCGGTCCGAGCTCGACGTCGGAGACCCGCATGTGGAGATCGGGGCCGACCAGCCCGTTGATGATCAGCACGCCCGTGATCAGCACCGTCAACGGCGCCAGTGCCGTCAGCACCGCAAACCCGTTGCTGCGCGCCATCGCGCCGCCGCAGGCCACCACGCCGCCACTTTCGGCAATTCTTCCGGCAGTTCCCAAGGTCTCGCTCGACATGGCGATCGTCCTCCCGCTTGCCTCGCGGAGGATGTGGCCGATCGCCGTCAAACGAACGTGAGCGGGTTCAGCTCTGCAGCCAACCCCGTCCTACATCCGGAAGACGCCAAAGCGCGTGTCCGGGATCGGCGCGTTCAGCGCGGCGGATAACGCGAGCGCCAGCACCCGGCGCGTCTCGGTCGGCAGGATGATGCCGTCGTCCCACAGCCGCGCGGAGGCGTAGTAGGGGCTGCCCTCCTCCTCGTAGCGCGCGCGGATCGGCGCCTTGAAGCTCTCCTCGTCCTCCGCGCTCCAGGCCTTGCCTTCGGCTTCGAGGTTGTCGCGCCGGACGGTCGCCAGCACGCTCG
>CAZVMY010000307.1:0-4205 GCA_964628955.1 uncultured Methylocystis sp. | reverse complement strand
ATGTTCGGGCTGATCGGCTATTTCCTGCTGAAGCACGGGTTCGAGCCGGCGCCGATGCTCATCGCCTTCGTGCTCGGCAAGCTGATGGAGGAGAAGCTGCGCCAGGCGATGCTGCTTGCGCGCGGCGACTGGACCATCTTCATCGATCCGACGCGACGTCCGATCTCGGCCGGACTGCTCGCCGTCGCCGTGTTCCTGCTGATCGTCGCGCTGCTGCCGGCGATCCGGAAGAAGCGCGAGGAGGTCTTCGTCGAATGACGAGGTTGTGACGGCGCGCCACTGCCCTATGTAGTCGGAAGACGCTCAACCGCGACAGACCAGACGCGGAAGAAGAACACAGGAGGACTCCCCGTGAAGACCTTGAAACTCGGCGGCCTCGCCGCCGCCGCGCTGTTCGCCCTGCTGCCGACCGGACTGGCCGCGCAGGACTTCCCGACCAAGCCGATCACCATGATCGTGCCGTTCGCCGCCGGCGGGCCAACCGACATCGTCGCCCGCATCGTCGGCGAGAACATGTCGAAGACGCTCGGCCAGCAGGTCGTGATCGAGAACGTGGCGGGTGCCGGCGGCACGACCGGCATCACCCGTGGCGCCCGCGCAACACCCGACGGCTACACGATCATGATGGGCCACATGGGCACGCATGGCGCGTCTCCCGCGCTCTATCCCAAGCTCGCCTATGATCCGCAGAAGGATTTCGAGCCGATCGGGCTCGCGGCCGGAACGCCGATCGTCATCGTCGCCAAGAAGGATTATCCAGCGAAAACGCTGGCCGAGTTCACCGCCAAGCTCAAGGCCGATGGTGCCAAGGTCAGCCAGGCCCACGCCGGCGCCGGCTCGGTCTCGCACATCACCTGCATCATGCTGAACTCTGTCATCAAGACCGAGCCGACCACCGTTCCCTATCGCGGCACGGGCCCGGCGCTGAACGATCTCGTCGGCGGACAGGTCGACTACACGTGCGACCAGATCGTCAATCTCGCCGAGCAGATCCGCGCCGGCTCGATCAAGGCCTATGCGGTGGCGACCCCCGAGCGCAATCCCGCCCTGCCCGACCTGCCGACGACGAAGGAAGCCGGCCTGCCGGAGTTCCAGGTCTCGGCCTGGAACGCGCTGTTCGCGCCGAAGGGCACGCCCGCCCCCGTGGTCGCGAAGCTGAGTGCCGCGCTCATCGCCGCCGTCCAGGATGCCGGCGTGCGCAAGCGGCTCGGCGACCTCGGTGGCGACGTTCCCGACGCGCAGCGCGCCTCGCCCGCCGCTCTCGCCGCCCTCGTCAAGGCCGAGAACGAGCGCTGGATTCCGCTGCTGAAGGCAGCTGGCGTGACGGTCAACTAGGAACGCTGGATTCCGTCTCCTTTTCGACCGCATGGCCGAAAAGGAGACGGCGATTGCGGATGGCGCAGCTGGTTTACCAGCTTCCGGTGTTGGCCATCGAGGCCCAGGGCTCCGCGGGCGGCTTCGGGTCACCCTTCTGAAGCAGTTCGACCGAGATGCCGTCGGGCGACCGGATGAAGGCCATGTAGCCGTCGCGCGGCGGCCGGTTGATCGTCACGCCTGCCCGCATCAGACGGTCGCAGGTGGCGTAGATATCGTCGACCCGATACGCGAGATGGCCGAAGTTGCGGCCGCCCTGATAGGTGTGCTCGTCCCAGTTGTAGGTCAGTTCGACGGTCGGCGAGCGGCTCTCGGTGGCGCGTTCGACGTCGCCCGGCGCGGCCAGGAACACCAGCGTGTAGCGCGCCTCCGGCCGCTCGATGCGGCGGACCTCGACGAGCCCGAGCTTGGTGCAATAGAAGTCGAGCGCGGCATCGAGATCGCCGACGCGCACCATCGTGTGCAGATATTCCATGAGCCTGCTCCATCGCATGAACCGGCCGCTTGATCGGACGGGGCACCGCTGAAGTCAAACCGGAGATCGCTCACGATGCTCGAGGAGGTGTCCCGTCGCAAGCGGCGTGCCGCGCTGCTCTCGATCGTGGCGAGCGGCGGACTCGCGCTGCTGAAGCTCGTCGGCGGGGTCGTCTCGGGCTCGCTGGCTCTGCTGTCGGAAGCGGCGAACAGCCTCGTCGACGTTGGAACCACGATCGGGACCTATGTCGCGGTGCGGATCGCCGACAAGCCCGCCGACGACGAGCATCATTACGGACACGGCAAGGTCGAAGCGGTCGCGGCGCTGGCTCAGACGGGTCTGCTGCTCGCCCTCGCCGCCGGCGTCGCGATGGAAGCCGCCCGGCGTATGGTCATGGGTGCGAGCGAGATCGGGCAGACCTCGGTCGCGATCGGCATCGTCTTGTTCGCGATCGCCGTCGACTTCTTCCGCTGGCGCGGGTTGGCGCGGATCGCGCGCGAAACGAACAGCATCGCACTCGAAGCCGATGCACTGCATTTTTCCTCCGACCTCGTCGCCTCGCTGCTGGTTCTGCTCGGTCTGATCCTGGCCGGGCTGGGATATCCCGGCGCGGATTCCCTCGCGGCGATGGCCGTCGCGGTCTTCATCGGCGTGGCTGGCTACCGGCTCGGCAGGCGGACCGTGGACACGCTCATGGACCGGGCGCCCGCCGGCGCCGCCGATGCCATTCGCGACGCCGCCGGCTCCGTTCCCGGCGTTCACTCGGTCGACGGCGTCCGCGTGCGCCAGGTCGGCCCGATGCTGCTGGCCGACGTCCTGATCGGGGTGTCGCGAACGGCGCCTCTCGAGAAGGCGCAATCGATCCGCGAGGCCGTGACCGAGGCGATCCGCGGCGCCCTGCCCGGCGCCGAGCCGACCGTCACGACCGAGCCGCGGGCCCTCGACGACGAGACGATCCTCGAACGCGTGATGCTGATCGCGGCGCAGCTTCGCACGCCCGTCCACCACGTCACCGTCCAGAAGGTCGGCGGCCGGCTGTCGATCTCGCTCGACGTCGAGGTCGACGGCCGGATGCGGCTCAAGGCCGCGCATGGCGTGGCGTCCCGGGTGGAACTCGCCATCCGTCGCGAGTTCGGGGAGGACGTCGAGGTCGAGACGCATATCGAGCCGCTCGAGGCGCAGGGGCTGAGCGGCACCGACGTGGACGAGGTGCGGCGCGGCGCGCTGGCGGGCCTGATCGCCAGGCTCGCGGACGACGTCCGCGACATCGGCGACGTGCATTCGGTCCGGGTCCGCGACGGCGGGCGGGGGCTGGTCGTCACGCTGCATCTCGCCGCGACGGCGGACAGGACGGTCGCCGAGGTCCACGCGGCGGTCGACGAGCTCGAACGACGGGTCAAGCAGGCGTGCGCCGACGTCGTGCGGATCGTGGTGCATGCCGAGCCGGCAGCCGACGGACGTGTGCCGGTCTCCGGCGGTTCCGGCCTTGCCCAGGGGCGTAGCCGCGCCTAGACGTGGGCGGCCGGAGGCGGGCACAACGAGGACACGATGCGCAGCGAGAATCCGCCGGTCATCCGGCTCGCCGACTACCGGGCTCCCGATTTTCTCGTCGACGCCGTCGATCTCGACATCGCCCTGCATCCGACGGCAAGTCGCATCCGCGCGATGCTGTCGATCCGGCCGAACCCGGCGGGAAACCCCGCCGCCGCCCTGGTGCTGGACGGCGAGGAACTGAGGCTCGATGGGGTCTCGCTCGACGAGGCCGCGCTCGTCGAGGGGGATTACACGGTTTCGCCCGAGACCCTGACCCTCCACAACCCGCCGCGCCGGCCGTTCACGCTGACGATCGAGACGACGGTCAATCCGACCGCCAACACCAAGCTCGCGGGCCTCTACCGCTCGCGGGGCACCTATTGCACGCAGTGCGAGGCGGAGGGCTTCCGCCGCATCACCTATTTCCCGGACAGGCCCGACGTCATGGCGGTGTACCGGGTCCGGCTGGAGGCCGACGCGGCCGAGGCGCCGCTCCTGCTCTCGAACGGCAATCCGGGAGAGACCGGCACGATCGCGGAAACAGGCCGCCATTACGCCGTCTGGCACGATCCCCACCCCAAGCCGGCCTATCTGTTTGCCGTCGTCGGCGGCGATCTCGGGGCGGTCGAGGACGAGTTCACGACCGCGTCCGGGCGCCCGGTCCGGCTCTCGATCTACGTCGAGAAGGGCAAGGAGCCGCAGGCGACCTATGCCATGGACGCGCTCAAGCGCTCGATGCGCTGGGACGAGACGGCATTTGGCCGGGAATACGATCTCGACGTGTTCAACATCGTCGCCGTGTCCGACTTCAACATGGGCGCGA
>CAZVMY010000306.1:0-4210 GCA_964628955.1 uncultured Methylocystis sp. | reverse complement strand
CAGCTCGTCCGCCTTGGCGAACGCCGACCAGTTGATGTTCTGCGCGAGCTGCTCGGCTGCGGATGCCATCGTGCGGGATGCCTTTGCCTAGACGGGCCGGATGTCTGCGGGAGGCGGCGGTCGCCTCTGGCCTCGATGCCGCCAGAAGTAGCAATGCCGCGGCGCTTGCGCCACCGCAGCCGCCTCGAACTTTAGGTGTCCGGCGTCGCCGCGGGCCGCAGGACCTTGAGCGACCCGCCGACCTTCTCGATCGCCGCCGCAGCCGACTTCGACGCGCCGTAGACTTCGAGCGTCAGCTTCGCCGTCAGTTCGCCGTTCCCGAGGATCTTGACGCCGTCACGCTTGCGGGCGCAGACGCCGGCCTCGACCAGGGCCTCGACCGTCACCGGCACGCTGACGTCCAGCCTCCCGGCATCGACCGCCTGCTGGAGGCGCCCGAGGCTGACCTCGTTCAGATCGACCGAGAACGGGTTGAAGAAGCCGCGCTTGGGCAGGCGCCGATGCAGCGGCATCTGGCCGCCCTCGAAGCCCTTGATCGACACGCCGGTCCGGGCCTTCTGGCCCTTGACGCCCCGGCCGGCCGTCTTGCCCTTGCCGGAGCCGATGCCCCGACCGACGCGCATCTTGTTCTTGGTCGCGCCGACGTTGTCGCGAATGTCCGTGAGTTTCATGGGATGATCCTCCTCACGCCGCGTCGACGATGCGCACCATGTGCGCGATCTTGGCGACCATGCCGCGCATCTCCGGAGTATCCGGCAGGGTGCGGCGGTCGCCGATCTTCTTGAGGCCGAGCCCGGTCAGCACCTTGCGCTGCACCTCGGGGCGGCGGATCGGGCTGCCGTATTGCTCGACGGTGATGGTCTTTGCGCTTGCCATGGCCACCCCCTCACGAATCTGCGCCGGCATCGGCGTCGGTGCCGGTGCGCCGGCTCTGGAGCGTCGAGACCTTGAGACCGCGGCGAGCCGCAACGGCGCGCGGGCTGTCCTCGTTGACGAGCGCGTCGAACGTGGCGCGAACCATGTTGTAGGGGTTCGACGAGCCCATCGACTTCGCGACGATGTCCTGCATGCCCAGCGACTCGAAGACGGCGCGCATCGGGCCGCCGGCGATGATGCCCGTTCCGGCCGGCGCCGCACGCAGCAGCACCTTGCCGGCGCCATGACGCCCCGACACGTCGTGATGCAGCGTGCGGCCCTCGCGCAGCGGCACGCGGATCAGGCCGCGCTTGGCGCTCTCGGTCGCCTTGCGGATGGCCTCCGGCACTTCGCGCGCCTTGCCATGACCGAAACCGACGCGGCCCTTCTGGTCGCCGACGACGACCAGGGCAGCGAACGCCATGCGGCGGCCACCCTTCACGGTCTTCGCGACGCGGTTGATGTGAACGAGGCGGTCGATGAACTCGCTGTCGCGATCGTCCCGATCGCGATCGCGCCCGCGACCACCTTCACGTGGCTCCTTGGCCATGGGTCTTCCTTCCTACACTGACGCGGCCGTCGGCCGCTCGCTCGGGGGTCGATGTCGGCGGGTTCGCCGCCGGTCGTCCAGATCGGCACCTCGACCTGAGATGCCGCGATATACCGTCAGAAGCTCAGGCCACCCTCGCGGGCGCCGGCGGCCAGAGCCTTGACGCGGCCGTGGTAGAGATAGGCGCCACGGTCGAACACCACCTCGGTGATACCGGCCGCGAGTGCCCGTTCGGCCACAAGCTTGCCGATCGCCTTGGCGGCGTCGACGTCGGCGCCCGTCTTCAGCGTCGCCTTCAGGTCCTTCTCGATCGAGGATGCGGCGGCAATCGTCTTGCCACCGACGTCGTCGATGATCTGCGCATAGATCTGCTTGGAAGAGCGGAAGACCGACAGCCGCGGACGACCGAAAGCACGGGCCTTCAGGGTCCGGCGGACGCGCGCCTTGCGCCGCTCCAGGGTCTCGAGAACCGTTGCCATGGTGAAACCCCTTACTTCTTCTTGCCTTCCTTGCGGAAGATGAACTCGCCGGCGTACTTCACGCCCTTGCCCTTGTAGGGTTCGGGGCCGCGATAGTCGCGGATCTCGGCGGCGACCTGACCGACCTGCTGCCGATCGTTGCCGGCCACGATGAGTTCGGTCGGCTTCGGCGCCGTGATCGTGATGCCGGCGGGGATCGGGTAGTTGATCTCGTGGCTGTAGCCGAGCGAGAGCTGCAGGGTCTTGCCTTGCACGGCGGCCTTGTAACCGACGCCGGTGATCTCGAGCTTCTTCTCGAAGCCCTTCGACGCACCGGTGACGATGTTCTTCACCTGCGCCCGCGTCGTGCCCCACATCTCGCGGGCCCGCTTCGTCTCGGCATTCGGCGCGAACCGGATCAGGTTCCCCTCGATCTTGACGTCGATCTCGTCGGGCGCAGCGAAGGTGAGCTCACCCTTCGCGCCCTTGGCGATCACCTTGCGTCCGTCCATGCGGACGGTCGTGCCGGCGGGAATCTCGACCGCCATCTTTCCAAGTCGGGACATGCTGTTCTCCTCCCGCCTCAGAATACTTTGCAGAGCACTTCGCCGCCGACGTTGGCGTCGCGTGCCTCATGGTCGGCCATGACGCCCTTCGGCGTCGAGACGATGGTGATGCCGAGGCCGTTGGCCACGCGCGGCATCTTGTCGACGGCGGCATAGACCCGGCGACCCGGCTTCGAGACCCGGTCGATGGTCTTGATGACGGGCAGGCCGTCGTAATACTTCAGCTCGATCTCGAACTCGGTCCGGCCGTTGCCGAACTCCGTGACGGAATAGTCGCGGATGTAGCCTTCGGTCTTCAGCACATCGAGCACGCGCGCGCGGAGCTTCGAGCCGGGCGTCGAGCACTTCGACTTGCGGCGCATCTGCGCGTTGCGGATACGGGTGAGCATGTCGCCCAGAGGATCGGTCACCATGGCGCGCCCTCCTTACCAGCTCGATTTGGTCATGCCGGGCACGAGGCCCTTGTTGCCCAGTTCCCTGAGCGCGATGCGCGACATCTTCAGCTTGCGGTAGTAGGCGCGCGGACGCCCCGTCACTTCGCACCGGTTCTTGATGCGACCGGGAGCCGAATTGCGCGGCAGCTCGGCGAGGCGCAGGCGCGCCTCGAAGCGCTCCTCCATGCTGAGGCCCTCGTCTTTGGCGAGAGCCTTCAGCCGGTTGCGCTTCGCCGCGAACCGCTTCACCAGAGCCGTGCGGTTTCGGTTCTTCTCGATCGAGCTTTTCTTCGCCATTCGATCAGTCCTTCTGGTGTCCGCGTTTAAGCCGGCCGGAGCCGCTTACTGCCGGAACGGGAAGTTGAAATGCTTGAGCAGTGCCCGAGCCTCGTCGTCGGTCTTCGCGGTGGTGCAGACGATGATGTCCATACCCCAGACCTGGTCCACCTTGTCGTAGACGATCTCCGGGAACACGAGATGCTCCTTGACGCCCATGGCGAAGTTGCCGCGGCCGTCGAAGCTCTTCGGGTTCAGGCCGCGGAAGTCACGCACACGCGGCAGTGCGATCGTGACCAGCCGGTCCATGAACTCGTACATGCGCGTCCGGCGCAGCGTCACTTTGGTGCCGATCGCGAGATTCTCGCGCACCTTGAAGTTCGCGATCGCCTGCCCGGCCTCGGTCAGCACCGGCTTCTGGCCGGCGATGAGCGCGAGGTCGTTGGCGGCCGTCTGCGCCTTCTTGGAATCGGCCGTGGCCTCGCCGACGCCCATGTTGATGACGATCTTCTCGATCACGGGCACCTGGAGCGGGTTCTTGTAACCGAACTCCTCGATCATCTTCGGGCGCACGACCTCTTCGTAATGCGCCTTGAGCCGCGGCGTATAGCCGTCGAGGCCGACGTCGGCTGCGCCGGCGGCGACGTTGATGCCGTCGCCCTTGTTGCGGCGCTCGGCCTTCTGGTCGGCCTTCGACTGCGAGGCATTGCGGTTGGAGGCGCCCTGCGGCGCGCCCTTGCCGGCGTTCTTGTTGTCAGCCATCGATCAGGTCCCCCGAGCGCTTGGCGAAACGGACCTTGCGGCCGTCGTCGAGAATCTTGAAGCCGACGCGGGTCGGCTTGCCGTCCTTCGGATCGGCAACGGCGAGATTGGAGAGATGGATGGCGGCTTCCTTGGTGATGATGCCGCCCTGCTGGTTCTGCGTCTGGCGCTGGTGGCGCTTGACGATGTTGATGCCGCGCACGAGCGCACGCGTCTCGGTCGGGCGCACCTCGAGAACCTCGCCGGAAT
>CAZVMY010000305.1:0-4213 GCA_964628955.1 uncultured Methylocystis sp. | reverse complement strand
GAGGGCGGCTTCGAGCTGACCGCCGCGGCGCTGCAGATGCTGGGCACCTTCAAGGCCAAGGGCGGCTCGCGCCCGGCTCATTACGTGGGCGGGCTCGACGACGGCGGCGACACCGCCGTGGACGGCAACGCCGACATGCTCATCTGAGGAGAATCCGGTGACGACCACCCGCTACCGTACGACCGACCGCGCCGGCTACTTTCTGAATGGCCGCCGCCTGCCGACCCGCATGGGCGAGGACGGCACGGTGCAGACCGTCGTCGGCCACGAGCTCGTGTTGAGCGAGGCCGAAGCCAAATACCCGCTGATGAACGGCGAGATTGAGCCGGTCGATCCGGCCCCGACGCCGGTCGGCCGCCGTCCGCGCGACGAGCCCAGGGCCTGATCATGCGGACCGGGTTCGACGAGGAGGGGCTGAGGGTGCTGACCGGCTGGGACCATTGCGTCCAGTCGATCGGCGTCCTGATGCGCACCCGCGTCGGCTCGATCATCATGCGCGGCGCCGTCGGCTCCCGCGTCCCGGACCTCCAGGACCGCAATCCGGATCCCACGACCATCATGGTGATGATGGTCGGGCTGGCCAAGGCGCTGCGCGAATGGGAGCCGGGCTTTCGGCTCCGCCGCATCGTGCCGCGGCGGGTCGGGCCGGACGGCGTCTACGCCTTCGATCTCGCCGGCGATTTCTACCCCGACGGCCATCTGGGCGATTACCGCCGGCGCGAGACGCAGGCGGTGGCGGTGAGGACCGACGGCGTGACGGTGCTGCCGGTATGACCCGCTTCACCGACATCGACCTCGCCCGGCTGCCGTCGCTGCCGCTCGGCCTCGACACCTACGAGGCGATCCGCGCCGCGCGGCTGGCGGAGCTGACCGATCGCCTGGCCGCGTCCGGGATCGCCTACGACACCGCCGCGATCGAGACCGACCCGCTGGTGATGATCGAGGGCGCGGGCGCCTATCGCGAGCTGCTGACCCTCACCCGGCGCGACGATGCGGTCCGCGCCGTGCTGCTGTCGACCAGCTCCGGCCCGTTCCTCGATCATCTGGGAGCAAGCCAGGTGCCGCCGCTGGCGCGCAATCCGCTCGTCCCGGAGCCGCGGCCCTATGTCGAGTTCCCCGCCGACTGGGAAAGCGACGACGCTTTCCGCCGCCGGATCCAGCTGGCGCCCGAGGCGCTGTCCACCTGCGGCCCCGAGGGCGCCTATCTCTTCTTCGCGCTGGAAACCGACGGGGTGAAGAGCGCCGCGGTCTGGGGCCCCATGTCCTTCGGCGGCGACCGCGACACGCCGTTCACGGCGCTGGGCGCCGTGCACGTGCCGCTCGTCGCGGCCGCCGGCGACGGCACGGCCCCGCCGGATCTGGTCGCCGCGGTGCAGGCCGAACTGCGCGCCTCCGACCGGCGCCCGATCGCCGATTTCGTCACGGTCTCGGCGGCCGAGATCGTGCCGTACCAGATCGAGGCCGTGCTCAAGGTCGGGCCGGGTCCGGATCCCGCGATCCTGCGCGACCAGGCCATTCAGCGTCTGACTGCACAGGCGCTGCGCCAGCACCGGCCTGGCGCGCCGGCGCTCCGGCAGCAGTTCTACGGCGCGGCCTACGTGCCGGCCGCCGACGGCGCGATCGTGGTCGAGGAGGTCGACCTGATCCAGCCGGCCGCCGACGTCAACGCCACGGCGATCACCCCGCAGACGCCGGCGGGCGCCTATCGCGCGCCGTTCTGCACGGGAATCACCGTCACCGTGGAGTTGGCGGGTGCCTGATCCCATCCTGCGCCCGCCGATCGCACCGCCCACCGCCGGCAAGCGCATGCGCGCCGTCATGGACGTCGACGGTCGCCTCGACGACGTCGACGTGCTGGTGATCGGTCGGGCGAAGGACGTCGGCGACGCACCGCTCGCCTATCTCTCGCATCTCGCCTGGGAGCGCTCGGTCGACGTCTGGGACCCGGCCTGGCCGGACGAGATCA
This sequence comes from uncultured Methylocystis sp., assembly GCA_964628955.1. GTDB lineage: Bacteria > Pseudomonadota > Alphaproteobacteria > Rhizobiales > Beijerinckiaceae > CAZVMY01. Next base: position 2,247 of record CAZVMY010000305.1, on the reverse strand, counting down.
AGCGGCAGGTGGTGGCGGCCGCCCCTGTGGTGCATCGCTACAAGGGCACCCGCCATGCCGTCGAGACGGCGCTGATGGCGCTCAACGTCGACAGCACGATCGTCGAGTGGTGGGAGACCGATCCGCAGGGGATTCCCTACACCTTCGAGGTCCGGGCCCGCGCCCGCGGCGGGCTGTACGACGGCGTCGTCCTCGACGAGCGGCTGATCCGGGTGGTGATCGCGGCGGTGCTCGGCGCCAAGCCCGCCAGCCGCGCCTTCGTGCTCCGGATCGGCGCCAGCTTCCCGCGCCCGCTCGGCCTGGCCGGCGTTGCGCTCGGCACGACGGTCGTCCGCCGCTGCGTCTCGCCGCGTCTCGCCGCCCGTGGCGCCCGCACGCTCGGCCTCGCCGGCGTCGCGCTCGGACGGATCGTCGTGCGCCACGGCCTGCGCCTGAAGCCGGCATGAGGTCCCAATGAGCTCTCCACTCGTCCCCGTGATCACGCTCCAGGGTCTGGCCGCGCTGGCCAACGCCCAGGGCACCGGCGTGCAGGCAACGATCGACGCGATCGCCGTGGGCCGCGGCGTCCTCGCCGGCACGACCTTCGTCGGCTACACCACGACAAACACGATGGTCGGGCTGCAGGGCGAACAGATCCGGCTGCCGATCCTCTCGGGCCAGCGCCGGGCGCCGTCCGGCTTCACGGTGCTGGCCGTGCTCCCGGCGTCGAGCCCGGGCGAATATCCGATCAACGAGGTCGGTTTCTATCTTGCCGACGGCACGCTCTTCGCCCTGTGGTCGGACCCGACTTTCCCGCTCGCGTTCAAGAGCGCCCTCGCGGACGTCGAGCTCGGATTCGACCTTCTGTTCGAGGCGGTGCCCGTCTCGCTGCTGGCCATCACCGTGCTCGATCCGGACGTGACGGACACGGCAGGCGTGCTGGCGATGCTGCTGGCGCAGGCGGCCAATCATTTCACCGAGACGCTGAAGATCAACGAGCGCCTGATCGCGAGAGGAATCTGACATGCCGACCGTCGTCGAGGCCCTGCAGGAGGCCACCACCGCGCTCAACAACGCGACCGCGCAGATCCTGTCGATCCGCGACGAGGTGGCGGCGACGCTCGACGCCAAAGTCGTGGAGGCGTCGACCGTCATCAACAATTTCGTCCAGCGGCCGCCGGTGCAGGAATATTTTCTCGACGCGATCAACGGCAACGATGCCAACGACGGCGTGGCGATCACACGGCCGAAGCGGAACATCGACACGCTGCTCGGCGAGACGGTCGGTCAGTCGATCGCGCTTCGCCTGATGAGCGACGTGACGATCTCCGTCCGGCATACCCGATACGCTTTCATCGACCTGCAGGGGATCCAGGCCAGCGCGCAGGCGCCCGGGTTCATCCAGTTCGAGCGCAACGTGAACTTCCTTGGAACCGCGACGAACAGTCCGCAGCCGATCCTGGGGTCGTTCTGCTCGGGGATGTTCCTGCAGGGCGCAGCGCTGTTCTCGGCGTACGTGCGGTTCAATCTGCCGTCGGTGCCGGCGGGCAACAACTACCGCTCGCATTTCACCACGTCGGGCGGCGCCATCACGATCACGCAGTGCACGCTGACCTCGGTCGGGGCCGCGGCCGGGGCGCTGATCGGCGCCAACACGGGCAAGGCCACCGCTTTCGTCTCGGTCGTTATGGGCACCGGCGCCGCCGGCCACATCTTCGACGGCATCGCCGCCGGCCAGAACCCGAACGCGCAGTGGATGTACGACACCAACGTCACGAGCGGCTGACGATGGGCGCCACCCGTTTCCGCGCAGCACCGTCGGCCAGGGCGCTCAGCCGCGTCCGCGACAGCCTGGTCTACAACTACAGGCCCGGCCAGCTCGCGCGGACCCGGATCGCGCTCGCCAACGTTCGGGCCGGGGTGGCGGACGCACGGATCGCCTGCATCGGCGACAGCACCACGAGAGGCACGCGGTCGGGCGGCGGCACGGCCCAGTTCGTCACCGGCTATCCGGTCCGCCTGGCGGAGCTGCTGGCGGCCACCGGCCTCGCGGTGTCGACCGACAACCTCTGGGGTCAGCTGGCGTCGGGCTCGCTCGCCACCTCCGACAGCCGGGTCGCGATCACCGGAACGCTCGGCAATTCCGGCGCCACGCTCGGCGGGAGATTGTTCGTCCAGACCGCCGCCTCCTCGCTGACCTTCTCCGGCCGCGAGCAGTCCAGCACTCTGACGCTGACCTACGTCCAGAACACCTCGACCGGGACGTTC
>CAZVMY010000304.1:0-4275 GCA_964628955.1 uncultured Methylocystis sp. | reverse complement strand
ATCCGCAACCATTACGTCGGCCGGACCTTCATCCAGCCGACGCACTCCGTGCGCGAACTGGGCGTGCGCATGAAACACAGCGCCAACCGCTCGGTGGTCGAGGGCAAGCGGATCGTTCTGATCGACGACTCGATCGTGCGCGGCACGACGTCCGTGAAGATCGTGCAGATGATGCGCGACGCCGGCGCGCGGGAGGTCCATTTCCGCATCGCCTCGCCGCCGATCGCGTTCCCTGACTACTACGGCATCGACACGCCCGAACGCGACCGGCTGCTTGCGGCGCGGCACGATCTCGCAGGCATGCGCCGCTTCACCGGCGCAGACAGCCTCGCCTTCCTGTCGATCGACGGCATCTACCGGGCGTGTGGCTATCCCGGCCGCGATCCGGCTTGGCCGCAGTTTACCGATCATTGCTTCACGGGTGACTATCCCACCAACCTGACCGACGTCCGCGGCGAAGGTCCGCGGCAACAGCTCTCGCTGCTGGCCGAGGCGAGCTGATGCCACAGGACGCCGGATTACGGCCGCTCGCCGGCCGGATCGTGCTCGTGACCGGAGCTTCGCGCGGCATCGGCCGAGCCGTCGCGCTCGACCTCGCAAGGGCAGGTGCCCATGTCGTGGCGCTCGCCCGGACCGTTGGCGGCCTAGAGGAACTCGACGACACGATCCGGACGATGGGCGGCGCCGCGACGCTCGTGCCGCTCGACGTGAAAGATTTCGACGCGCTCGACCGGCTCGGCGCCTCGCTCTACGAGCGCTGGGGCAGACTCGACGCCTTCATCGGCAACGCCGGGATGCTCGGACCGATCTCTCCGCTCGGCCATGTCGATCCGAAACCGTTCGAGGACGTGTTCGCCGTCAACGTGACCGCAAACTGGCGGCTGATCCGATCGCTCGACCTGCTGCTGCGCCAGTCGGATGCCGGGCGGGTGGTGTTCGTCGGCTCTGGCGCGGCCCACAAGTGCCTGCCGTACTGGGGGCCTTACTCCGCGTCCAAGGCCGCTTTGCACGCGCTGGCGTTCACCTACGCCGCCGAATGTGCCGCGACGCCGGTGAAGGTCATGATCGCCAATCCGGGACCGCTGCGCACCGAGATGCGGGCGCAGGCGATGCCCGGTGAGGACGCCGCGAAACTGAAGACGCCGGAAGACTTCGCGCCGAAGGTCGTGATGCTCGCCGGACCCGAATGGCAGGACACCGGCGCGATCTATGATTTCCCCTCCGACCGGGTCCTCCGGCCGCAAGGTCCGGCATGAAGGGAATTCCGGCCTGACGTTCAGGCCTGACGCTCATCGCCGTTTCGCGAAGGGATTGTCGGTGCTGCGCAGGCTCAGCCGGATCGGCACACCCGGCAGGTCGAAGGCGTCGCGGATTCCGTTGGTCATGTAGCGCAGATATGCGTCCGGCAGCGCGTCGAGCTGATTGCCGAACAGCGCAAAGTGCGGCGGCCGCGTCTTGGGCTGCGTCATGTAGCGGATCTTGACGCGCCGGCCCGAGACCGCAGGCGGCGCGTGGCGTTCCAGCACGCCTTCCAGCCAGCGGTTGATCTGCGAGGTCGAAACGCGCCGGCTCCAGACCTCTTCGACCTTGAAGACGGCCTGCATCAGCCGGTCGATCCCCTGTCCGGTCGCGGCCGAAACGGCGACGACGGGAACGCCGCGCACCTGAGGCAGCAGACGGTCGGCCTCGCCGCGCAGCTCCGCCAGCAGACCCGGGCGATCCGCCACCAGATCCCATTTGTTGATCGCGATCACGAAGGCGCGGCCTTCCTTCTCGACGAGATCGGCCAGCGTCAGATCCTGCTTCTCGAACGGGATGGTGGCGTCCAGCAGCAGCACGACCACCTCGGCGAAGCGCACGGCGCGCAGGCCGTCCGCCGCGGCGAGCTTCTCGACCTTGTCCTCGATCCGCGCGCGCCGCCTGAGCCCGGCCGTATCGAACACCTTGACCGGACGCCCCTGCCATTCCCAATCGACGGCGATCGCGTCGCGCGTGATGCCGGCCTCGGGGCCAGTGAGCATGCGCTCCTCGCCGAGCATCCGGTTGACCAGCGTCGACTTGCCGGCGTTCGGCCGGCCGAGGATCGCGATGCGCAGCGGCCGCGCGTGATCGCCGTCGTCCTCGTCGATGCCGTCGTCCAGCAGGGCGGGACAGGCCTCGACCAGCGCGTCGCGCAGATCGGGCAGTCCCTCGCCGTGCTCCGCCGACAGGGCGACCGGCTCGCCGAGACCGAGCGCATAGGCCTCCATCATGCCGTCCGTTCCGGCACGGCCCTCGGCCTTGTTGGCCACGACCACCACCGGCTTGCCGGCGCGTCGGACGATCGCGGCAAAATGCCGATCGGCCGACGTCAGACCCGCTCGCGCATCGACGACGAACATCACGGCGTCGGCCGTGGCGATCGCCGCCTCGGTCTGGCCGGTCATGCGCGCCTGCAGGCTCTCGTCGGCCGCTTCCTCGAGGCCGGCCGTGTCGACCACGGTGAAGGTCAGATCGGCGAGCCGGCCCTCTCCCTCCCGCCGGTCGCGCGTGACGCCCGGCCTGTCGTCAACCAGAGCGAGCTTCTTGCCGACCAGCCGGTTGAACAGCGTCGATTTCCCGACGTTCGGTCGGCCGACGATGGCGATGGTCTGGGGCATTGCGGCGCGATCAGCCTTGCGGCTGCGACGCCGAGCGGGCGAGCCCGATGAGCAATTCCGCCCGCTGGCGCATCGCCTGCGGCGCGGCCGGGTCGACGATGATGGCGTCGAGATGCTGCGCGGCCTTCGCGGCATCGCCGGCCTTGAGTGCGGCGGCCGCAAGCAACTCGAGAGCCGTGAAACGCCAGGCGCCACCGGGCGCGGTCAGCGGCTCCAGCCGGGACGCGATCTCGGCATAGGGTGCCGAATCGACCATGATGGCGGCGGCGCGGACCCGCGCGAGGTCGCGGAGGGCCGGGTCGAGCGTCGCATCCGCCGCGAGCGTCTCGAAGGCCGACATGGCTCCCACGGGATCCCGCTTGGCGCGCTCGCCGGCGACACGGATACGCGCCAGCGCCGCATAGCCGTCGTTCGAGCCGCTCGCGATCGCGCCGAAGGCCGCCTCGGCCTCGGCAGACTTGCCGTCGGCGGCGAGCCGCACGGCAGTCTCATACGACGCGCCGGCTTCGGCGGCCGCCTTATCGCGACGCCACTCCCAGATGCGCCAGCCGGCGACACCGACGACGAGCAGAATCGCCGCAGCCATGATAAGCACACCGTACTTCTTCCAGATGACTTCGGCCTGGGCGCGCCGGACCTCGTCGTCGACTTCGCGAAAGATGTCACTCATGTCGGCTCTGGTCGTGCTCCGGCATTCATTCAGGGCAGCCGCAAGCAGCGGGCGGATCCCGATCGGTGCGGCAAGGCTGGACCGGCTAGCACGGGAATGCGGGGAACGCGAGGCCGAAGCCGCCTGCAGGACCGGTCGCGCCACCGAACCTCGCTTTTGCCATCATGCGTCCATGAATCACCTGCCTTCTGCACGGGAGAAGGCGGGAGACGGACGATGCCGGTGGATCGACGGACCCGGCGCGTCGTCGACGACCGCGGCGGGTTTGGCCCGAGCGTCGTCGATACAGCAGTGAGGACGTTCGCGATGCCAGGCAACGCAGCCGTGCTGGAGACGTCATCCGAGGGAGAACCCTGGCACGACGACGATCTCGACATTGCAGCAGTTCAGGCACAGGAGCGGCGGCGCGCCATGCGCTTCTTCGGAATCGGGCTGCTGGTGGGGGGCGGCCTGTTCGCCGCGACGGTCCTGATCCTGGATCGGTTGGCACCCGGCGTGGCGCTCGCCATCGTACCGCCGGTCGCCGCGCCGATCATTCCTGCGACGCCTTCGGGAGAAGCGTCAACCCTCAAGGCGCCCGCCGAGCGGATGGACCTCGCCGACGGCGAGGAGGTCCCGGCGCCGAAGCTGGTCCGTTCGATCCGGATTTCCGTGGAGCCCGATGCAGCGCAGGCTTCAGCCGGCAGGACCGCCGAGCAGGACCGCTGACCGGGCCGGTCAACTTCGTCGGGCGCGCGCCGCCCGCAGGCGCTCGAAATCCTCGCCCGCGTGATGTGACGATCGCGTAAGCGGCGTCGCCGAGACCATGAGGAAGCCCTTGGCATAGGCGATGGTCTCGTAGCTGCGAAACTCGTCCGGGGTGACGTAAGCCACGACCGGGTGGTGTTTTCGCGACGGCGCCAGATACTGGCCGATGGTGATGAAATCGACGTCGGCCGCGCGCAGGTCGTCCATGAGCTGGAGCAC
>CAZVMY010000303.1:0-4303 GCA_964628955.1 uncultured Methylocystis sp. | reverse complement strand
AGATCGCGAGCGCCATGCCGCGCGCCCAGCCCTGCGACAGGCCCGCGTCGAGGCGGCGGCGCGCATGCAGCACGTACCAGGCCCAGAACAGCCCGCCATAGACCAGCAGCACGCCGTAATGGCCGTTGCCGCTCGGCCGGAGCGCGAGCACCAGCAGCGCCACGAGGCCGCCCACGACGTTGACGCCCGTGACGGCGAACAGGAAGGGCAGTCGGCCGAGCGGGCCGGCGGCAGGCGTCATCGATCTCTCCCGTGAAAGGCATCGCCTTCTGGAGCGAACATGGGAACGGGACGGCCGCGTTTCCAGCGTCGGCCTTCAGCGTCGGCCAGACGCATGGCTGCCATTTCGTGCTGCGCCGCAGCAAAACGGCCGGTCGTGCCTATATGCACGTGTCGAGTGAGGAGACGCGCCATGGCGAGACTGCAGGACACGATCGTGCGCTTCCGCGCCTACCGGAAGCGCTGGGAGACGATGCTGGACGGCAAGAGCGGCGGCTGGCGGGTGCCGGCGGGATCGCCCGCCGGTCCGGCCGCGGAGCGGGAGACGCCCGGCTGGCTGGTCGAAACGAGGGATTTCGGCAGCAATCCCGGCAAACTCCGGATGCTCGGGCTGCCTCCGTCCGGAGGCCATCCGGTGCCGCTCGTGGTCGTGCTGCACGGCTGCACGCAGACCGCGGCCGGGTATGCCGAGAGCGCCGGGTGGCGCGCGCTGGCGGAGCGGCACGGCTTCGCGCTGCTCTGCCCGGAGCAGCGGCCGGAGAACAACCCGAAAAGCTGCTTCTCGTGGTTCCAGCCGGCGGACGTCGGACGCGAGGGCGGGGAGTGCCAGTCCATTCGCCAGATGGTCGAGCGGATGCTGGCGGACCACCCGATCGATGCAGGCCGGGTCTACGTGACCGGACTCTCGGCCGGCGGCGCGATGGCGGCCGCCATGCTCGCGACGGCGCCGGAGCTGTTCGCCGGTGGCACCATCGTCGCCGGCCTGCCGCACGGCGCCGCGTCGACCGTCCAGGGCGCCTTCGAGGCGATGTTCCAGGGCGTCACGCGCCCGGCCGCCGAGCGGGGCGAGGCGGTGCGCCGGGCCGCGGGCCGACCGCGCGGAGCCGCAGCGCGCTGGCCGCAGGTGCTGATCTGGCAGGGCGAGGCCGACACCACCGTGGTCCCGGCGAATGCCGACGAACTGGTGAAGCAATGGACCGACGTGCACGGCCTACCGTTGCAGCCCACCCTGACCGAGACACGAGGCAAGGTGACCCGGTCGGAGTGGCTGGACGCGTCAGGCCGGCTCGCGGTGCAGCTCAGCCGCGTTGCCGGGCTGGCGCATGGCCAGCCGATCGCGCTGTCCGGGCCCGACCGCTGCGGCCGCGTATCGCAGTTCGTGTTCGATGCGGGCGTGTCGGCGGCGGTCGAATCGGCGCGGACCTGGGAGCTTCTGGCGCCGGCCGGCGTCCGGGAGACAGAGCCGAGGCGCCCGACCGCCGGCGCTGCCTCGCACGCGGGTGCCGAGTCCGGCAAGATGAACGACTCCGGCAAGGTGATCGATCTGGTTCGTCCGCAGGCCCGCGCCCGGCCGCGCCCTTCGACGACGGGAGACTTCATCGCGGACACCATCAACCGCGCGCTCGCCGCGGCCGGGCTGACGAAACGTTGAGCGGCGGGCGCCGCTGCCCGATTGCGCTTGTCGAACGGGTCGGCAGCCCCGCATCATCAGCGCTTGGCCGATCCCGGAGGCCGGCGCGGTAGCACATGCAACATTCGACGACCCTGATCGCGACGCTGGTCGCCGGCCTCGGGCTGGCGTTCGTGTTCGGCGTGATCGCGCAGCGGCTGAGGCTGTCGCCGATCGCCGGCTACGTGGTGGCGGGCGTCTTCATCGGGCCGTTCACGCCGGGGTTCGTGGCCGACCAGGGGCTCGCGCTCCAGCTCGCCGAGGTCGGCGTCATCCTCCTCATGTTCGGCGTGGGACTGCATTTCTCACTGTCGGACCTGCTGTCGGTGCGCCGGATCGCGGTGCCCGGCGCGATCGGCCAGATTGCGATCGTGACGCTGCTCGGCGTGGGGCTGGCGCATCTCTTCGGCTGGACTTTGTTCGCGGGCATCGTGTTCGGACTGTCGCTTTCGGTCGCCAGCACCGTCGTCGTCCTGCGCGGTCTGCAGGAGCGGCGGCTTCTGGCCACGGAGCGCGGGCGGATCGCGGTAGGCTGGCTCGTCGTCGAGGATCTCGCGATGATCCTGGCGCTCGTGCTGCTTCCCGCGCTGGCGGGGCTGGTGAACGTCGGCGAGGCGTCGCCCGCTCCGGGCCAGCCGATCTGGGCGGCGCTCGGCCTGACGCTCCTCAAGGTCCTCTCGTTCGGCGTCGTCATGCTCGTGGGCGGCAAGCGCGCGATCCCCTGGGTGCTGCATTACGTGGCGCATACCGGCTCGCGCGAGCTGTTCAGGCTCTGCGTGCTCGCGATCGCGCTCGGCGTCGCTTACGGCTCGGCCCAGCTGTTCGACGTGTCGTTCGCGCTGGGCGCCTTCTTCGCCGGCATGATCCTCGCCGAATCCCAGCTCAGCCAGCAGGCCGCGCAGGAGACGCTTCCGCTCCGGGACGCCTTCGCGGTGCTGTTCTTCGTCTCCGTCGGCATGCTGTTCGATCCGTCGATCCTGCTGCGCGAGCCGGGGCCGGCCGTCGCCACGGTGTTGCTGATCGTGCTCGGCAACGGCGCGGCGGCGACGGGCATGATGCTGGCGCATGGCTACCCGCTGAAAACGGCGCTGACGATGGGGGTGACCCTGTCACAGATCGGCGAATTCTCGTTCATCCTGGCGACGCTCGGCGTCGAACTGAAGCTGATGCCCTCGTCGGCGCGCGACCTGATCCTGGCCGGCGCCATCGTCTCGATCGTGATCAATCCGCTGCTGTTCGTGCTGCTCGACCGGCTGATGCCGTGGCTCAGCGCCCGCGAACGGCGCGAGGATGCCGAAGCGGCGCAGCCCCAGCCGGCACCGCCCGAACCGGAGCTTCCGGAGAGCACGTTGGTCGATCATGCGGTGCTGATCGGCTGCGGCCGGGTCGGCAGCCTCGTGGCGCAGGCGCTCGAGGACAAGCGGCAGCCTTTTCTCGTAATCGAGGAGCGGCTGGACATCGTCGACCGGCTGCGGGCGCGTGGCATCGAGGTCATCCCGGGCCTGGCGTCCCAGGAGGGCGTGCTCAAGGCTGCCAACATCGCGCGCGCGCGATGGCTCATCAGCGCCATCCCCAGTCCGTTCGAGAGCGGCGACCTCATCGAACGCGCCCGGGCCGCCAACCCCGATCTGGAGATCATCGCGCGGGCCCATTCCGACGCTGAGGTGGAGCATTTCATGCGCCACGGAGCGAGCCTCGTGATCATGGGCGAGCGCGAGATCGCACGCGGGCTGACGGAACACATCCTAGACCGGATCGCCAACGGGTCGGGGCCGGCGGAAGCCCGCACGGTGGCCGGCTAGGCTGGCGCCGCCACCCGGCGCGGCGCCACCCGCAGCAACACCCAGCCTGCAAGGCCGGACGCGAGCGACCCGGCGAGCACGCCGAGCTTCGTCAGGTTCTGCTGGTCCTCGGATGCGGGGAAGGCCAGCAGACCGATGAACAGGCTCATGGTGAAGCCGATGCCGCACAGGAGCGCCACCCCGTACAAGTGCACGAGGTTGGCGCCGGCCGGCCGCTCGGCCAGGCCCAGGCGAATGGCGACGACGGAAAAGCCGAACACGCCGACCTGCTTGCCCACGAAAAGCCCCAGCAGGATGCCGAGCGCGACGGGCTCCATCAGGGACGCGAGACCCATCCCGGCGAAGGAGACGCCGGCGTTGGCGAAGCCGAAGATCGGAACCACCGCGAACGTCACGAAGGGATGCAGCCCGTGCTCCAGTGCATGGAGCGGCGAGTCCGCCGCCTCCGGCCGGCTCGGCGTCGGGCGGAGCGGGATCGCCAGCGCCAGCGCCACGCCCGCGAGCGTCGCATGCACGCCCGACGCGTGCACGAAGACCCAGAGCGCGACGCCGAGCGCGAGGTAGGGCCAGAGCGTCGCGACGCCCCGCAGATTCAGCAGCGTCAGGGCCACCAGCACCAGCCCTGCGAGACCGAGCATCGGCAGCGAGAGATCGGCCGTGTAGAACGCGGCGATGATCAGCACAGCGCCGAGGTCGTCGATGATCGCGAGAGCGGCGAGGAAGATCTTGAGCGATACGGGGACGCGCTTCCCCAGAAGCGAGAGAACCCCGAGGGCGAAGGCGATGTCGGTCGCGGCCGGAATGGCCCAGCCGCGCAGCGTTTCCGGCGAGC
>CAZVMY010000302.1:0-4313 GCA_964628955.1 uncultured Methylocystis sp. | reverse complement strand
AGCGCGCCGCGCTTCTCCATGACGATCGCGGAATGCAGCAGCGCCGTGCCGGCGAGCCACGGCATCAGCGAGGCGTTCTCGACGGGATCCCAGAACCACCAGCCGCCCCAGCCGAGCTCGTAATAGGCCCAGTAGGAGCCCATCGAGATGCCGAGCGTCAGAAAGATCCAGGCCGTGAGGATCCAAGGCCGGACGTGGCGCGCCCATACCGCGTCGATCCGTCCTTCGATCAGCGCGGCGACGGCGAACGAGAACGCCACCGACAGGCCGACATAGCCGACGTAGAGCAGCGGCGGGTGGATCGCGAGGCCCGGATCCTGCAGCAGCGGGTTGAGCGATCTCCCCTCCGTCGGCGCCGGCAGCAGGCGGAAGAAGGGATTGGACGAGAACAGCACGAAGGTGAGGAACGCCGCCGTGATCGAGCCCTGTACGGCCAGGACGTTGGCGCGAAGCCGGTCCGGCATGCCGGCGCCGAAGGTCGCGACCGCCGCGCCGCAGAGCGCGAGGATGAGCACCCAGAGCAGCATCGAGCCCTCGTGATTGCCCCAGACGCCGCTGAAGCGATAGATGAGGGGCTGCAGAGAATGCGAGTTCTCGAAGACGTTCTCGACCGAGAAGTCGGATCGGACGTAGGCCACCGTCAGCGCGACGAAGGCGAAGCCGACGAGCGCGAACTGCACCACGGCCGCATCGGAGCCGAGCCGCATCATGACCGGATCGCCGCGCCGGGCGCCCACGAACGGCACGATCGTCTGCGCCAGCGCCACCGCGAGGCCGAGCGCCAGCGCGAAATGTCCCAGTTCGGTGATCATGGCGCCGCCTTCCGGCCGCCCGCGGGCGGCTGCCAGTGACCCTGTTTCTTCAGGGCGTCCGCGACTTCCCGCGGCATATAGGTCTCGTCATGCTTGGCGAGGACGGTGTCGGCCCTGAAGGAGCCGTCCGGCAGCAGCACGCCCTCCGCCACGATGCCCTGCCCCTCGCGGAACAGGTCGGGCAGGATGCCGACATAAGCGACGCGCGTCTGCGCCTTGCCGTCGGTCACCGCGAAACTGACCGCAAGCGCCTGGCCCTTGACCACCGACCCCTCCTCGACCAGTCCGCCCAACCGGAAGCGCTGGCCGGGCTTGACGCCTTTCTCGGCCAGCTCCGCCGGCGAGACGAAGAGCGCGATCGAATCCGACAGGGCAAACAGGATCAGCCCGACCGCGGCGGTCAAGACGATCCCCGCGGCACCGATCAATCCCAGCCGTCGCTGCTTGCGGGTCATGGTCGGGCGCTTCCGGAGGCGACCGGCGTGCGGCCGGCCTCTTCGAGATCAGCAAGCGCGGCCGCGTTCGCCGCAAATTTCTGACGCGCCTCGCCGAGGATCATCGCGGCGCGGTCGATGTCGCCGAGGACGCGGAGCGAGCGGATCAGCCGCGCCCAGTCGTCGGGTCCGCCACCTTCCGTCGAGAGCCGGATGGCCAGCGCCTCGACCATGCCGCGGATCGCGACCGAGCGATCGGCGGGCGGCAGGGCGGCGATCGCCGCGGCGGCCGGGTCCGGCGCAGCGCCGGACAGGCTGGCGATCCTGGCCTCGAACTCCTGCCGGAGCGGCCCGTCCGGCACGTCGGCCGCGAGCCCGCGAAACAGCGCGAGCGCCGCGTCGCGGTCGCCGGCCTCCATGGCGCCACGCGCCAGGAAGACGCGTGCCTTGAGCGTCTTCGGCTCCAGCGCCACGGCCCGCTCGAAGGCGGCCTTCGCGTCGGGCGTCAGCGTGCCGTCGGCCTTGTAGACGAGGATCTCGCCGAGGTTCGCCTGCCGGTCGGCGCTCTCGCCCAGCACCTCCAGCGCGCGCCGCTGTGCGGCGAGCGCGTCGTCGAGGCGCCCCATGCGAAGGTACACCGGCGCCAGCACCTCGTAGCCGGCCCCGTCCTGCGGATTGCGGGCGAGATGCTGCTCCATGCGCTGGATGGCGAGCGTCACCTGTTCCGGACCGGGCTGGCCGCGCCGCGCGGCGAGTGGCTCGGACGGAGAATCCGGGCTGCCGAGCAACCCGTAGAGCGCGAGCGACAGCGCCGGCACGACCACGAGCACCGATGCCGCGAGCGCACGCCGGACCGCGGGCGTCGCCGTCCGGGCAGGCCGCGCGCCGGCCTTCTCGGCCGCGAGGAGACGCCGGGCGGCTTCCGTCCGCGCCGCCTCGGCGTCGCGCGTGCCGATCAGACCGAGCGCCGCCTGGCGTTCGACTTCGGCGATCTGGCGATGGAAGAAGGCGACGTCGTCCGCGGCGACCGGCGCCGCGGTCCCGGCGACCGCTCCCGCATCGGTCCGCGCGAGACCCGGCCGCAGGCCGCGCAGCAGCGCGAGCACCACGAGCGCGAGCATGACGAGAGCGGCGGCCCAGAACTCCATCATGCCGATATAGAGCGCAGGACCCGGCACGTCACGGGCCGGATCGGTGGCACGGCGTCACGGTCGCGCCAGATGGTGAGCAGATCACACACGCGGCAGCAGCAGTTCCGCGCGCAATCCGCCGAGTGGCGAATCGTCGAGGCTCAGCCGCCCCCCGTACAGCGTCGCAAGGTCGGTGACGATCGACAGGCCGAGACCGGAGCCGGGCTTCGTCTCGTCGAGGCGGCGGCCACGGCGGGTCGCGTCCTCGCGGGCGTCTGCGGGCAGGCCCGGACCGTCGTCGTCGATCCGGACCGCGAGCGCCGGCCGGTCGTGGCCGAGCGGCTGCGGCGAGGCGGAGACCCGGATCACGACACGCCCGCTCGCCCATTTGCCGGCGTTGTCGACGAGGTTGCCGATCATCTCCTGCAGGTCCTGCTGCTCGCCACGGAAGCGGCTGGCCGGCTCGACGCTCGCGTCGAAAGCGATGCCCCTGTCCTGGCAGATCTTCTCGAAGGTCCGTACCAGTCCGTTCACGACCGGCTCCACGTCGGTGACCGAGCCCACCGTCGCCGCGCGGGCCGCAGCGCGGGCGCGGTCGAGGTAATACTGCATCTGGTCGCGCATGATCGCCGACTGCTCGCGCACCTTCTCGCCAAGCGGCGTCGGCTCGCTGCGCGCCTCGTTCACGATGACGCTGAGCGGCGTCTTGAGCGCGTGCGCGAGGTTGCCGACCTGGGTCCGGGCGCGGTCCACGACCTCGTGGTTGGCGTCGATCAGGAGATTGAGTTCCTCGGCCAGAGGCGCGATCTCGCTGGGGAACGGACCCTCGATCTGCCCCGCCTCGCCACGTCGGATGCGGCCGAGCTGCTGCTCCATGCGCACCAGCGGCCGCAGACCGAACCGGACCTGGATCAGGCTGGACACCGCGAGCGCGACGCCCAGCAGCGTGAAGGTGAGCAGGAGCGAGAAGTCGAACTGTGCGATCTCCGCCTCGATCTCCTCCGCATCGCCGGCGACGGCGATCAGGTAGCGGCCGTCGTCGTTCAGATCGATGATCCGCTCGATCACGCGCAGGCGCTTGTCGTCGGGGCCGGTGACGTAGGATTCGCGCACGCCGCCGTCGCGCGGCGCGACACCGAGGTCGGCAAGCTGCGGCAGCCGCCCCGCGAACAGGGACTTCGACGTCTTGAGGTTGCCGCCGGCGGCCGCGTCGGCGTCGAGCCGGGTGATCTGCCAGTACCAGCCCGACAGCGGCCGGTCGAACCGCGGCTCGCCGAGCGCGCCGGGCTCCGAGCGGTCGGTCTCCTCGGAGGTGGCGACGTCTGCAACGAGCGCCTGCAGATAGACGTGTAGCCGGCCGTCGAAGGCCGTTTCCGTCGTCTGGCGATAGACCGTCGAGAGCACCAGCCCCGCGATCAGCAGGATCGCCAGGGACAAGCTGAGCGCCGACGCGACGAGGCGCGCCGCGATCGAGTTCAGCGACGGCGTGACGAGGCGCACGGCGGCGTCATCCGCCGGCGGCGGCCTGCGGCGGTGCAGCCAGATAGCCGAGCCCCCGCACGGTCTGGATGACGTCGACGCCCAGCTTCTTGCGCAGCCGCCCGACGAAGACCTCAATCGTGTTGGAATCGCGATCGAAGTCCTGGTCGTAGAGGTGCTCGACGAGCTCGGTGCGCGAGACCACGCGGCCCTGATGGTGCATGAGATAGGCGAGCAGCCGATACTCGTGCGAGGTCAGCTTCACGGCGTTGCCGTCGACGATGACGCGCGAAGAGCGGGTGTCGAGGGTGATCGGTCCGCAGACCAGTTCGCTCCGCGCATGACCGGCCGCCCGGCGCAGCAGCGCGCGCAGCCGGGCCAGGATCTCCTCCATGTGGAAAGGCTTGGCCACGTAGTCGTCGGCACCGGCGTCGAAGCCCTGCACCTTGTCGCTCCAG
>CAZVMY010000301.1:0-4322 GCA_964628955.1 uncultured Methylocystis sp. | reverse complement strand
ATCTGGCCGCCGGACAGCGTGCCGATCGGCCGGTTCTCGAACCCCGCGAGGCCGACGGACGCGAGCGCGTCCTGCGCCCGAGCGCGCGTCTCGAAGCCGAGGCCGGCGAACCATCCGAGGCCGGACCGCCGCCCGCCCGACCAGGCCCCCATGGAAATCAGGTCGAACACCGAGATCGGGAAGGTCCGATCGATCTCGGCAGCCTGCGGCAGGTAAGCGATCTCGCGCGGATTCAGCTGCCCCCGGTCGATGCTGCCGGTGAGCGGCGCGAGCGCGCCGGACAGGCCCTTGAGCAGCGTCGACTTGCCGGCGCCGTTCGGCCCGACCACCGCGAGAAGGCTGCCCGGCGCGATCTCTCCGGCAAGGTGGTGAACCGCCGGGCGACGGTCATAACCGAGCGTGAGGTTCTCGAAGCGGATCGGGCGTACGAGATTCGCCATGTCGCTACAGAACCTTTCAGATCGCCAGCGCCCAGGCGACCAGCATCCACAGAACGATGACGAGAACCGAAACCGCCGCGAGGCGGCCACCAACGCCGAGCCGGAGCAGCGAGAACGCCGGCTCCATCGCGTTTCCGGTCCGAGGGGCTGGCGGATGGTGATGGCCGTGTGCCGTCGTCACGATCCACCCCGTTCCACCAGTGACCCCATCGGCCGGATATAGAATGATATACTATTACTTCGCAAGAGCAGGCGGACACGCAGTCCGGTCTGTCCCCGCCTGATCCGTCGGTGTCAGTCGAGGGTAGCCGGCGGAACGGGCGCGGTGGCGCCGCCGCCCGACCTTGGCACGACGTCGTCCAACTGGGCCGGTGGCACGATGTCGATCCGGCGCGGCGCCTCGCGGGTGCCCGAGCCGACGCCGGACGTCGAGGGCGCCGGGGCCGTCGAGGGCGCCGTCGCGGTGCCGGCGGGCGGGGTCTGCCGTGGCTCGACCTGCCGTGGCTCGACCTGCCGCCGCGGGGTTTCGATCGGCCGCTCGACAGGAGGACGCTCGGCGCGGGGGCGTTGTGCGGGCGCGGGGCGCGGGGCCGGCGTCGTTCGGGGATTCAATCCCTCGATCGCCTCGTCGTCCGGGACCGTGCGCGTCGGCGCCTGCCTGCGGGGCGGCGTGTCGCGGAGCACCGGCCCGGAGCCGGGAACCCGCTGGATGCTCGCTTCGTCATCGAGACGGTTACGGCGCTCGGCCACCGGTGGGCGGGGTCCGGGAACAGGACGGCTCAGCATCACGGTACGGATGATGAATCCGGAATAGGAATCGACGGTGAGTCGCACCCGGCTGCCGTCCTCGTCGGTCGCGTCGATGAGATAGACGTCCCCCTGGTAGACGGGGCGGCTCGGACGCCGGAAGCCGGCATCGTAGACGATCTCCACCACGTCGACCGGACCGATCTCGGGCCGGATATAGAACCGCTCGTTGTAGCCATAGGCGAAGAACTGGGCCTGCGCCGGCGTGGCCCCCAAGCCCATCGCCAGTGGTGCAAGGCCGAGGATGGCCAGAGCCGAGCGTGCGATCCACCGTGCCGTCATGTTCAAACCTCGCGTTCCGCGACTCGTCCGACCGGAAACGACCAGGCGGATCGTCCCACGGAACCGGCGATCCCACCAGTTACGTTTCGGTAACTCGGCAGGAGCGCCGAATGTCGGTTGGATTGCGGCGCATTCGGGGCGTCACGATCGTGTGGCCTCGCTCCGACGCCAGCGGCCGTCAGATCGGCGACCTTGCGGCAGCGATCGCCCGGTCGACCTCGTCGGCGCTCGTCTGGAACGAGCAGACGAGCCGGATGAGCGCTTCGCCTTCGCCTGGCCGCGTGGCGGCCGGCGCATAGGCGGCGCTCCATCGGTAGAAGCTCGCGCCGGCCTGCTGGAGCCTCGCCTCCACCGTGTGCGGGACGACCGCGAAAACCTCGTTCCCCTCGCACGGCCAGGCGAGCCGCACGCCGCCGGTCGCGATCAGGCCGTCTGCAAGTCGCCGCGCCATGGTATTGGCATGGCGCGCGAGATCGAGCCAGTGATCGTCCGCGAGATACGCGCTCATCTGTGCGCCGAGCAGGCGGCCCTTGGAGAGCAGGTGGCCCGTGCGTCCGCGGATGTGCCCGAAGTCGGCCGCGATGGCCTTGTCGAAGATGATGACGGCCTCGGCGGCGAGGCAGCCGTTCTTGCTGCAGCCGAAGGTGAGGATGTCGACGCCCGCGCGCCACGACATCTCGGCAGGGCTCGCGTTGGTGCCGACGAGGGCGTTGGCGAAGCGCGCGCCGTCGAGATGCAGCCTCAGTCCGTGGCGCTTTGCGACCTCGCCGAGCGCCCCGACCTCGTCCGGCCGATAGGCCAGTCCGCATTCGGTGAGGTTGGTGATCGAGAGCGTCGTCGGCTTGGCGCGATAGACCATGCGGCCGGACGGGCCGAGCATCGAGTCGACCTCGGCGGGCGCGATCCTGCCGCCCTCGCCCTGCAGCGGCACGAGCTTCGCGCCGCCGGTGAAAAGCTCGGGCCCGCCGCTCTCGACCGTATTGACATGCGCCTCGGCATGACAGAGCACCGCGCCGTAGGGCGGCGTCACAGCGGCGAGCGCCAGCATGTTCGCGGCCGAGCCGGTGGCAACGAAGAAGGCGTCGAGATCGCGCTCGAACACCTCGCGGAGCCGCGCCTCGGCGCGCTTCGTCCAGACGTCGACGCCATAGGACGGCTCGACGCCGCCGTTGGCGGCGACGATCGCATCGAGGATCTGCGGGCTGGCGCCCACGATGTTGTCGCTCGCGAAGTCCATGTTGCCTCAAATCCTGCTGATTTCGAGCCGGCCGGGCTGTCGTTGACACCCGGAGGTGACCTGTTATCACCCGCGCGTCCTCGAAACGAGAACGTCGGCCGACGGCCGGACAGGATTTTTTTCCGAGCAGGAACCGTTGATGTCGAACCGCGCCAGCGCCGGTCACACGCGTGACAGGGCCGCTCACGACCGGATGGCGAATGCGCTTCGCGCGCTCTCGATGGACGCCGTCGAAGCCGCCAAGTCCGGCCATCCCGGCCTCCCGATGGGGGCGGCCGACATCGCGACCGTGCTGTTCACCGAGCATCTGCGCTTCGATCCGGCGGCCCCGGGCTGGCCGGACCGCGATCGCTTCGTCCTCTCGGCCGGTCACGGCTCGATGCTGCTGTATTCCGTCCTGCATCTGCTGGGCTATCCCGGCATAACGCTCGACGAACTGAAGCGCTTCCGGCAGCTCGGCTCCAGGACGGCAGGACATCCGGAATACGGCCATGCCGCTGGCATCGAGACGACCACCGGGCCGCTCGGGCAGGGGCTCGGCAATGCGGTCGGGTTCGCGCTCGCCGAACGGCTGCTCGCAGCGCGTTTCGGCGACAGGATCGTCGATCACCGCACCTATGTGCTGGCGTCCGACGGCGACCTGATGGAGGGCATCAGCCACGAGTCGATCGCGCTCGCGGGTCATCTCAGGCTTTCGAAGCTGATCGTGCTGTGGGACGACAACGGCATCTCGATCGACGGGCCGCTATCGCTGTCGGATTCCGTGGATCAGCCGAAACGGTTCGAGGCCGCCGGCTGGCGGGCGGAACGGATCGACGGGCACGACCCGGAAGCCATCTCGGCGGCGCTCGATCGCGCGAAGGCTTCCGATCGGCCGACGCTCATCGCCTGCCGCACGACGATCGGCTACGGCGCCCCGACCAAGGCCGGAAAGTCGTCCTCGCATGGATCGCCACTCGGCGCCGACGAGATCGCCGGCGCACGCAAGGCGCTGGGCTGGGAGTATCCGCCTTTCGAGGTGCCCGAGGACATCCGCGCCGCATGGCGCGCCGCGTCGGAGAAGGCCGCCGGTCATCACGCGCGCTGGAAGAAGGCACTCGAGAAGTTGCCTGCACGCCAGCAGACCGAATACGCCCGCGTCATGCGGGGCGACCTGCCAGCCGCACTGGCTCGGACCATCCGCGCCCTGAAACAGAAAGCCGCGACGGACACGACGGTGCTCGCAACGCGCAAGACGTCCGAAATGGTGATCGAGGCGATCGCCGACGTGCTGCCGGAACTCGTGTCCGGGTCCGCCGATCTCACCGGCTCCAACAACACCCGCACGCGGCAGATGAAGCCGGTGACAGCCGGGTCGTTCGCGGGCAGTTTCGTCCACTACGGCATCCGTGAGCACGGCATGGCCGCCGCCATGAACGGGATGGCGCTGCACGGCGGGCTGATGCCGGTGTCCGGCACCTTCCTCGTCTTCGCGGATTACCTGCGACCGGCGCTGAGACTCGCGGCGCTGATGGAACAGCGGGTGATCCACGTTCTCACGCACGATTCGATCGGCG
>CAZVMY010000300.1:0-4363 GCA_964628955.1 uncultured Methylocystis sp. | reverse complement strand
ACGAGGTAGTCGAGCTCGCCCCACTCCACGTCAGTCAGAAACTGCTGAAGTGCAGAGTGCAGCATCGGGCCCTGCCACACGACAGCTTGCTTGTCGCTCTCCAACAAGAAACCCATCGACATGATCTTCACGCCGAACCGGAAGCCGTTCCCGAGGATGGTCCAGAGGAACAATGGGTAGAAAAAGCACGCGCTCTCGCCACAGACGACCGCTGCATAGGTCAGGATAGAGACATCGAGCACGATCGCGCAGATCCGACGAGCCGGACTAACTGCCGGTGCGTAGAGGATGTGAGCGAAGAGGACGATGGAGCCGACCAGGTAGACGAGTACCGCCGGCAGGCCCTGCTCGTACATTGCGACGGCGCCGGGAACGTCGGTTGCCCGCGCGGTGATCAGCCCGCCCCAGATCATCGCCAGAAACGCGAACCGGTTCCAGCTCATCTCGTGCTCGGAATCCGGCCGGAACCTGAGCTGCTGCCGCAGCCTCCGGATCGGTCGAATGAGGGAGATGACAGGCATGATCGACGGCGCTCGGGCGACCGTCACGCCGGAACGGCCGTGAGGACACGGCTGCGCATGTAGTCGGCGAACTCCGCCGGCGACAGCGGTTCGGCGACCCAGAAGCCCTGGACGTGATCGCAGCCCTCGGCGATCAGGTGGTCGATCTGCTCGGGCGTCTCCACGCCTTCCGCGATGACGTCGAGGTTGAGGCTGTGGCCGAGGCTGATGATCGTGCGCACGATCGCGTTGCCGGTCGGGTCCTTGAACAGGTCGCGGATGAAGGACTGGTCGATCTTCAGCCGCGAGACCGGGAAGTGCTTGATGTAGCTCAGCGACGAGAAGCCGGTCCCGAAGTCGTCGATCGCGATCGCGACGCCCAGCGAACGCAGCTGCTGCAGTGCCGAGGCCGTGGCGATCTTGTCGTTCATCACCATGGTCTCGGTCAGCTCGAGTTCGAGCGACAGCGGGCTCAGGCCGCTCGCAGCGAGGATCTTCGAGACGAGCAGCGGGACGCTCTGCCGCTGGAACTGCACCGGTGAAATGTTGATCGCCAGCCTGAGCCGCGGCAGGCCCATGCGCTGCCATTCCACGGCCTGACGGCAGGCTTCGCGCATCACCCATTCGTTGATCGGCACGATCATGCCGTTTTCCTCGGCGCGCAGCAGGAACTGGCCCGGCAGCGCCAGTGTGCCGTCAGGCCGGCGCCAGCGCAGCAGCGCCTCCATGCCGGTGATCTCGCCGGTGCTGGTGCGCATCTGCGGCTGATAGAAGATCTCGAACTCCTGCCGGTCGAGCGCGCGGCGCAGCTGGCTGTCGATGCTCTCGCGGCGCTTCACGCGGTCGGCTTCGTTGGCGGCGAGCCGATGCCGGTCGCCGCCCTCGGCCTTCACCGCATAGAGCGCGGTATCGGCATGCCGGATGAGGTCCTCGATGTCGGTGCCATCGTTGGGGTGGACCGCCACGCCGATGCTGGCCGACACGTTGATGGTGCGGCCGGTGATCGAGAACGGCTGCTTCAGCGCCTTTGTGACCGCCGCGCCCAGCTGATGGATCGGCTCCTCGTCGACGATGTTGGTCTGCAGCACGGCGAATTCGTCGCCGCCCAGTCGGGCGACGATCGTGCTGTCGTCGGCGAAGGTCGCGAGGCGCTGGCCCACCGCCTTCAGGAAGCGATCGCCGACCGCATGACCGAAAGCGTCGTTGATGCTCTTGAACCCGTCGAGATCGACCAGATGCAGGGCGAACTGCCGGTCGCCGCGCCGCGCGCGGCTGATCTCGCGCTTGACGCGGTCACGCAGGAAGGTGCGGTTGGGCAGCCCCGTCAGGCTGTCGTGATGCGCCATGTAGAGCAGATGCTGCTCGGCCCGCTTGCGCTCCGAGATATCCAGCGAGGTCGTGAGGATCGAGGTCACGCCCGCCGCGCCTTCGGTCAGCGGCGACTTGCTGGTGAGCAGGATCCGGTGCTCGCCGCCCGGCCCCACGACCTCTTCCTCGAACGGCAGGGCCGGCTTGCCGCTGTCCAGCACGAAACGGTCGAGTGCCTGACTGCGCTTCGCGCGCTCGGTCGGGATGATGGTCTCCAGCGGCGCACCGATGATCTTGGCCGGATCGACCCCGAGGAACCGGGCCTTTGCGGCGTTGATGAACATGATCTCGCCGGCCGCGTTGGTCGCGCTGATCATGATCGGCACGGTATCGATCACCTGCGCCAGCCGGTCGCGCGATTCTCGGATGGCCTTTTCCAGGCTGGCTTCGGTGTTGATCAGCCGCAGCTGCAACTGGCTGGCGTTGCGGGCGAGAAGCACCTGCTGCTCACGCAGTTTCAGGAGGTTGCGCGCACGCGTCACGAACTCCTGGCTGTCCACGGGGCTGCGCAGGAAATCGGTGGCGCCGGCCTCCAGCGCCGCCAGCCGGAAGGTGCGCTCGTCGAACACGGTGATGACGACGACCGGCACCTCGGCCAGACGCGGCATCTCGCGCAGCCGCTGGATGAACTGCGCGCCGTCGAGTTCCGGCATCTTGAAATCGGTGACGATGAGATCGGGGGTGTTCGACTCGAGCCATTTCAGCGCGGCCAGCGGCCGGCCGAACGTCTCGACCTGGATGTCGTCGTGTATGGTCTGCGCGATCCGCTCGAAAATCTGCTGATTGATCGGCTGATCGTCGACGATGAGGATTAACGACACGAACCGCTCCGGCGTCCCTTCGATCACGCGCGCCGTCGCCCGAAAGCGGACCGGCCGTCTCTGAAGGCGGCACGAGCGATGCGTGGAGGACACCACGTGGCCGTTAATTTTGTGTGGGGCTACCGCGGTCAATTTGAGGTTAAAGGGACCGGTCATCCCCCATTCGGGTGGGGCGCGCGAGCGTGGCCGGCATCGACCGCTGCTGGCGGGCCGCTCTGCGCCGGACGCTCCCGGCCGGCGCTCCGCTTGGGCTCTGGGCGTTCGACCCTCGAAACGGTCCACCGGACCTTTTCGCCGGCGCTTGGCGCCGGACGGGTCTCACCCCTTCATGCCGCCGGACGTCAGGCCGCCGACGACGCGTTCCTGGAAGATCGCGATGATGATGCACACCGGCACGATGGCGATGATCAGCGCGGCCGAGATGATCGGCCAGGGAAACGAGAACTCGCCCTGATAGAGCGTGATGCCGACCGGCAGCGTGCGGCTGGCGACGCGCGGCGAGAGGGTGAGTGCCAGCAGGAACTCGTCCCAGGCGTTAACGAACGCGAGAATGCCCGCCGTGAACACCCCCGGCGCCGTGAGCGGGATGACGATATGCCACAGCGCGCCGATGCGCGAGCAGCCGTCGATCATCGCCGCGTTCTCGAGGTCCTTCGGAATGTCCTGGAAGAACGAGATCAGCACGAGCGTGCAGACGGGCATCGAGAGGACGGCATAGGGGAAAACGAGCGCCCACCAGGTGTTCAGCAGGTCGACGTCCCGCATCACCTGGAACAGCGGCACCATCAGCGAAATCAGCGGGAACATCGCGATGGCGAGCAGCACCGACAGGATGACGTTGGGTGCTGGCAGCTTCAGCCGCACGAGCGCATAGGCGGCCAGCGCCGAGACCGTGACGCAGAGCGCGGTCGACAGAAGCGCGACGGCGACGCTGTTCCACAGGAAGAGCAGGATCGGCTGATCGACGAAGACGCGCCGGAAGTTGTCGAGCGTCGGCGCCGCCGGCCAGATCGTGATCGGCAACTGCATCAGCTCGCTCTCGGTCTTCAGCGAGGTGAACAGGATCCAGATCGCCGGGAAGAAGCCGTTGGCGGCGACGATCACGGCGGCGAGCCAGACCATCCTGTGGCGGTTGGGGAGGCGGTTCATGGTTCACGCCTTTTCCGGAAGTAACCCTCACCCTGTCCCTCTCCCCGCAAGCGGGGCGAGGAGACGCTCTCGACCCTCGCGGCCGTGCCGGCCGCAAAGGCCCCACCTCTCCCCGGACACGGGGAGAGGGCAGGGTGAGGGGCGGTGCCGCACGAGGCGCCAATACCCATCACGCCCTCCCCGCCGACGGGTCGCGCCGCGTGTGCCTGAGGTAGAAGCTCGTCGCCGTCACCGAGACGATGAACATCAGCACGGCGAGCGCAGAACCGAGGCCCAGATCGAGGAAATCGATCGTCGTCTTGTGGATGTACATGGCGAGCGTCTCGGTCGAGTTGCCAGGCCCACCGTTGGTCATGGCGAAGGGGATGTCGAAGGTCTGGATCGCGGTGATGGTGCGGAAGATCAGCGCGACGACGATCGCGGGCCGCAGCATTGGCAGGGTGATCTCGACGAACTGCTGCCAGGTCGAGGCGCCGTCGACCTCCGCCGCCTCGTAGAGCGACTTGGGGATGGTCTGGAGACCGG
>CAZVMY010000299.1:0-4372 GCA_964628955.1 uncultured Methylocystis sp. | reverse complement strand
GGAACAGTGCCGGCTGCCACTGGTCCTGCTGGTCGCCACCGGGCGTCCCGAAGACGAGCGTCGGCTTGCCGTCCTTGAGCGCGAGCGAGGGCGACAGCGTGGTGCGCGGGCGCTTGCCGGGCGCGAGGGAGGCAGGGAGGCCCTCCTCGAGCCAGAACATCTGTGCCCGCGAATTGAGCGGGAAGCCGAGGCCCGGCACGACCGGCGACGATTGCAGCCAGCCGCCCGACGGCGTGGCGGAGACCATGTTGCCCCAGCGGTCGATGACGTCGATGTTCACGGTATCGCCGCGCCGGTTCGACAGATGCGCCATGGTCGGCTCGCCGACGCCGAGGCCGCCGGAGGAACCCCGGCCGGCCGCGTCGGGCACGGCGCGCGCGACCTGCGCCTCGAAGCCGGGAAGCACGCCGGGCCGAAGCGCGCGCGACGCTGATTCCGTGATGAGCCCGCGCCGCGACGCGGCATAATCCTCCGACAGGAGACGCTCGATCGGAATTTCCGAGAATTTCGGGTCGCCGTAATAGGCTTCGCGGTCGGCGAAGGCGAGTTTCATCGCCTCCACCACGGTGTGGATGAAGTCCGGCCCGGCCGGTGGCATCGCCGCGATGTCGAACGTTTCCAGCAGCTTCAGCGTCTGGCAGAACACCGGTCCCTGGCCCCAGGGCCCCGTCTTGGCAAGGGTCCAGCCGTGGTGATCGACGGTGGTTGGCGGCTCGTAGCTTGCCGACCAGGTCGCCATGTCGGCGACGCTGAGCACGCCGCGGTTCTTGTGGCCGCTCGCGTCCATCACCTCGGCGTCGCGCAGATAGCGCTCGATCGCCTCGGCGACGAAGCCGCGCATGAAGGCATCACGTGCGCGCTGCACCTGCGCGTCGCGTCCCGAGCCGGCCTCCGCCTCACGCACGATCCGGTCGTACGTGTCGGCCAGGGCCTCGTTGCGAAACAGCGTGCGGGCCACGGGCGCCTCGCCGCCGGGTAGCCACGTGGCCGCCGAGGTCGGCCATTCCGTCCTGAAGAACGTCGCCAGCCGGGCGATTTCGTTGCTGACACGCGGCAGGATCGGGTGACCGTGCCGCGCGTAATGGATCGCCGGCTCCAGCACGTCGCGCACGGACAGCGAGCCGTGATCGCGCAGCATCAGCATCCATCCGTCGAAGGCTCCCGGTACCACTGTGGCGAGCAGTCCCGAGCCCGGCACCAGATCGAGGCCCTGCGCCTTGTAATGCGCAATCGTCGCCTTCGCCGGCGCCGTACCCTGGGCGCACAGCACCTCGACCTTGCCGGTGCGGGCCGAGAAGAAGATGGCCGGCATGTCGCCGCCGGGCCCGCAGAGGTGCGGCTCGACGATCTGCAGCACGAAGCCCATGGCGACGGCTGCGTCGAAGGCGTTGCCGCCCCGCTCGAGCATGCTCATGCCGACGGCGGAGGCAATCCAGTGCGTCGAGGCGACGACGCCGAAGGTGCCCTGAATCTCTGGGCGGGTCGTGAACATGGTGGCTCCGGGTCCGTGATGGTCAGTTTTCGCGCGGATCGAGCGCGTCGCGCAGTCCGTCGCCGAACAGGTTGAAACCCAGCACCGCGAGGAAGATCGCGGCGCCCGGATAGATCGCCATCCAGGGTGCCTGTTCCATATAGTTCTTGGCGACGTTCAGCATGGAACCCCAGGAGGGCGCCGGCGGCTGCTGGCCGAGACCGAGGAACGACAGCGACGCTTCCGCGATGATCGCGGTCGCGGTCGTCAGCGTCGCCTGGACGATGATCGGCGCCGTGATGTTGGGGAGGATGTAGCGCCACGCGATCGCCAGATGCGAGACGCCGATGGCGCGGGCGCCCTCCACGTAATCCTCGGTCTTGACCGCAAGCACCTGACCACGCGTCAGCCTGATGAAGAACGGCATCGCCGCCACGCCGATCGCGATCATCGCATTGGTGAGGCTGGGGCCGAGCGCCGCGGCGAGGGCGATTGCGACGATGAGGAACGGGCATGCGAGCAGCGCATCGGTGCAGCGCGAGATGATCGCGTCGATCCAGCCGCCGAGATAGCCCGCCGCCAGCCCCAGCGGCACGCCGATGAAGACGGCGATCGAGACAGAGACGGTGCCGGCGAGCAGCGACGCCCGTGCGCCGTAGATGAGCCGCGAGAACACGTCGCGGCCGATCTCGTCCGTCCCGAACCAGTTGAGCCCGGTCGGTGGTTTCCGCACGAGCAGAAAGTTGGTCTTGGCCGGATCGAACGGCGCGATCAGCGGCGCGAAGACCGCGAACAGGACGAAGATCAGCACGACGGCGCCGCCGAAAACCGCGCCGCGATTGCGCAGGAACTTGGCACCGGCGCGCCAGGTGGCGCGCGGCATCGGATCGGCGGCAGGAACCGTCGCGGCAGGAACCGTGGCGGCAGGAACCGTGGCGGCAGCAGCGGTTGCGGCGGGGAGGGAGGGCGCGAGGCTCATGAGGAGCGCATGCGCGGGTTCAGGGCCACATAGGCCACGTCCGCCACGAGATTCATGGCGATGAAGCCGGCGGCGGTGCACAGCACGATGCCCTGGACCACGGCGTAGTCGCGGTTGAAGACCGCATCGACGATGAGCTTGCCGAAGCCGGGGATCGTGAAGATCTGCTCGGTCAGCACCGCTCCGGCCAGCAGTTCGCCGAACAGCAGCGTGGTGACGGTGACGATCGGGATGAGCGCGTTGCGGAGCGCATGCCGGAGCACGACGACGGTCTCGACCAGCCCCTTGGAGCGCGCGGTCCGCACGTAGTCCTGCGCCAGGACGGCCAGCATCGCGCTGCGCATGTGCCGCATGATCGAGGCTGCGAGCCCGCTGCCCAGCACGATCGCCGGCAGGATCATCGTCTGGAGATTGCGCGACAGGTCCTCCGCCGGCGAGACGTAGCCCGATGCCGGCAGCCATTTGAGCTGCACCGCGACGACCAGGATCAGAATGATTCCGAGCCAGAAGTTAGGGATCGAAAGGCCTGACAACGCGACCATATTCGTCGTGTAGTCCACCCACGTCCCCTTCTTGTAGGCGGCGAGGACGCCGGCGGGCAGCCCGATCGCGAGCGCGATGAGCAAGGCGAAGATCGCGAGCTCGATCGTCACCGGCAGCTTCTGGAGGATCAGTTCCAGCACCGGCTGGCTGGTCTTGTACGAGAAGCCGAGATCGCCCTGGAGCACCGCGCCCAGCCAGTAGCCGAACTGGACGACCAGCGGCTTGTCGAAGCCGTACTTCTCGGCCAGCGCCGCCAGGACCTGGGGATCGCGGTCCTCGCCGGCGAGGACGAGCAGGGGATCGCCGGGAAGCAGCTTCTGCAACGCGAACACGAACACGGCGACCAGCAGCAGTGTCGGAATGGCCACCAGGGTCCGGCGAAGGACGAGCGAGAGCATGGCGTCAGCGCCGGAACGCGAGATCGAGCCCGCGCTGCCGCCACAGCGCCTCGATCGCATCGAGATCATGCAGCCCGGCGAAGTTCGCCTTCGTCGGGAAGATGTGGCGGACCGGCTCGAGATCGCGCCGGTAGACCGCGAGGAGCCGCCGGAGTTCCGGCAGCGGCTCGCCGCTGTCGTCGACGCGCAGGTTGATGTCGGGGAAGTCTTCGGTCGTCGTGACGAGCAGCCCCGCCGATTGCTTGCCCCGCTTGTCGCCTCCGGCCACCTGTCCGGCGTCGAGCGCATCGAGCAGCCGCTCGGCGAGTGGGGCGCCGCCCGTCGCGCCGAACAGATCGAACGTCGTGTCGACCACCGCCGCGCCTGCAAGCATGTTCCCGGCGACGGAATAGCCGTTCGCCGTGCGGTGCCCGGCCCAGTCGACGCAGTTCCGGCCGGTCCAGGCCGCAGTCCGGCCCAGCCGGTCCACTGCATGCATCTGCCGGATGTCGCGGCCCGCGTCCTTCGCGAGCGCCGTCTCGATGGCATCGGCCGGCGACGCGCCCTCTTCCAGAAGGTCGAGGACCATCGGCCCGAGCATGGAGTTGACCGACGCCTGCGTCGCGACCGCTCCCACGCCGGACCGCACGAACGGGCAGCGCGCGCCGACGGCGAACGCGCGGGTCGTGACCGCCACGGCGAAGGCGCCCGTGGCCGCGTCATGCGCGACGATCGACCAGGTCATCAGCCGGCGACCTTCATGCCCTCGATGCGGATCATGCCGTCGGGATGCGGGACGTATCCGGTCACCTTGGCCGCCATCGCGAAGATCCAGGCCTCGTGATAAGTATAGATGACCGGGAGCTCGTCGAGCAGAATCGCTTGCGCCTTGTCGTAGAGCGCCTTGCGCGCGGCCGTGTCCGAGAGCGTGCGCGCCTCGTTGAGCAGGTTGTCCACCGTCTCGTTGCAGTACTTCGGCTCGTTGAGCGAGCCCTTGCACGT
>CAZVMY010000298.1:0-4381 GCA_964628955.1 uncultured Methylocystis sp. | reverse complement strand
TCGCAGGTTCAAATCCTGCCACTCCGACCATTCGCCGGTTCAAGCCGACTTTGCAGCCTCGCCGGTTCTACTAAGCGTGTACGCAGCCGCAGCGTCACCTGTTCGTGCCGCCGCCTCCGACACCACCGCCAAAGCTGCTGCTGCACCGATAGCCGATGCGGCATTGCGCATCGTCGGCCGTCCGCTCGTAAGCGTAGATCGCGCCGCGATTGCTCGGACATTGGGCACCGTTCGAGACGTAGAGATCATAAACGAACGGTCCCGTGCTGAGCACGACCGAGCCACGGGATGTGACGAGCCTCTGCACGTCGGCACAGCGCATCGTCGCCGTGTCCGGTCTGGCCTGTGCAAGGGCATCGCCCGACGCGACGGCGGGCAGCACGGCGAGGGCCGTGGCAATCAGAATGACGATATTGGACGACATTGGACACTCGCGGGGATGATGTACGCCGCCAATCTCGACCGACGACGCGGCAGAATGACGACGATCATCGGTCACGACGGCCTTGCGGTAAACAGCCGCGGCGCAAAACGTGATCACCCTTGTTTTGAGGGATGACGGCAGTTCTGCGCAGTGTTGCCGCGCGATGGCACGACCTGCGCATGGCACGACCTGCGCTTAGCAAGTGATCGGTTCTCCGTCGGCCCGCGTAATGGTATGGGTCCGCCGATGCGCCGCGACCCGCGGTCGGAGCCGCAGGTCTACCGTCGACGACACGAGGCCGAGGAAACCGATGCGTCCGATCTATCAGATGGCCCTGATTGGCGCATGCATCGCCGGCGGCTACGTCGCTGCCGTCAACTGGGATGCGGTCAAGCCGCATCTGCCGTCCGCCGTGACCGCGCTGGTCTCCGGAAGCGCGGCACCGGTCGCGGGAACGCCGGGACGCCCGGCCGCGCCCGGCGGAGGTGGCGCCGGAGCTCCGCCGCCGGTCGTCGAGGTTCTTCCGGTCGGGACGGGAACCGTGGTCGAGACGGTGGAGGCTGTCGGCACCACGCGCGCTTTCGAGTCGATCACCGTGACGTCGAAGGTCGCCGGGCTCATCGAGGCGCTCACCTTCGACGAGGGTCAGACCGTCGTGGCCGGTCAGGAACTCGTTCGCATGGACGGCGCGGAACGCCAGGCCGATCTCGAGGCCGCCCGCGCGCAGATCGCGCAGGAGGAGGCCAAGCGCAACGAACTTCGCACCAAACTGGAACGCGCGATCGCGCTGCGTCGCTCCGGCGCGGGCACAGAGGCGCAGGCCGACGACCTCACCGCGCAGGTCAAGACCTCCGACAGCGCCGTTCAGGCCGCGATATCCCGCGAACGCGCGGCGCAGGCACGCCTGAACGACATCGTGATCCGCGCGCCGTTCACGGGACGGGTCGGCGTCCGCCAGGTCAGCCCCGGCGCCTATCTGGAAAGCAAGACCGTCGTCACCACGCTGGACGACGTGTCGCGCATCCGGATCGATTTCTCGGTCCCCGAGAACCTGATCGCGAGGCTCGGCGTCGGGTCAACGGTGGCCGTGCAGGCGCCGGCGTTCGGCGCGCGGAATTTTCCCGGCACCGTGTCGGTGGTCGATACCCGCATCGACGTGATCACCCGCGCCGTCAAGATGACGGCACTGATCGAGAATCCCGACGGGACGCTCCGGCCCGGCATGTTCATGAACGTCGGCCTCGAGGTCGCGCGCCGCGAAAACGCGATCCTCGTTCCGGAGGAGGCGCTCGTCGGAGAAGGGCCGCTGCAACTCGCGTTCGTCGTCAAGGACGGCCGGATCGAGCGCCGCGTGCTCACGATCGGGCAGCGTCAGGAGGGCAAGGTCGAAGTCGTCGCCGGTGTTTCGCCTGGCGAGACGCTCGTCGTGCGCGGGGTCCAGCGGGTCCGCGCAGGCATCCAGGTCAACGTCCGGCCGCTCGGCGCGCCTGCTGTCGCACCGTCGGCCGCCGCGCCGCAGGCTTCCGCTTCGCCTGCGTCCGCTTCTCCTGTCTCCGCTTCTCCCGCGGCCGCTCCCTCCGGCGGTGGTGCGGTGCTGATCCCGCCGGCCCAGGCTGCTCCCGCGCAGCCCGCCAACGCTCCGCAGACCCGCTGAAGCCGACCGGGGACCGCCGCCATGCAACTTTCCGATCTGTCGATCGAACGGCCGGTCTTCGCCACCGTCATCAGCCTGCTGCTGGTCGTCGCCGGAGTGGCGGCACTCGGCGCCTTGCCGATCCGCGAGTATCCGGCGATCGATCCGCCGGTGGTGTCCGTCACCACGGTCTACCGCGGCGCCTCGAACGAGGTGGTCGAGAACCGTGTGACCGAAGTGCTCGAATCGGCCATCGCCGGCATCGAGGGCATCCGCCAGATCACGTCGCAGAGCCAGAACGACCGGTCGTTGATCACGGTCGAGTTCAACGTACGGCGCGACCCCGACGCTGCTGCGGCCGACGTCCGGGACCGAGTCAGCAGGACGCTCGGGCGACTGCCTGACGGCGTCGATCCGCCCGTGATCGCGCGCGTCGATGCCAATGCGCAGGCGGTGATGTGGATCGGCACGACGTCGACCACGCTCAACGCCCTCGAACTCTCCGACTTCCTGCGGCGGAACATCGTCGACCGGCTGTCGACAGTGCCCGGCGTCGCCAACGTCAACGTCGGCGGCGAGCGCAAATACGCCATGCGCATCAACATCGACCGCGCCGCGCTTGCTGCCCGCCAGCTCACTGTTCAGGACGTCGAGGCCGCGATCCGGCGCCAGAACGTCGAGCTTCCGGGCGGACGCCTGACGTCCACCCAGCGCGAGCTGACCGTGAAGACGGAATCGCGGCTCGCCAATCGCGAGGAGTTCGCCTCGATCGTCGTCTCCAGCCGCAACGGTTATCTCGTGCGTCTGGGAGAGGTCGCGCGCGTCGAGGTCGGCGCCGCCGACGACCGGTTCGAGCTCTACAGCAGCGGCAAGACCGCGATCGGCATGGGGATCATCCGGCAGGCGACGGCCAACACGCTGTCCGTCGCCGACGGCATCGAGAAGGAACTGGACAAGCTCCGGCCGGCTTTCCCCGCCGGCACCGAGGTCTCGATCCTCTACAACGAGGCCGTCTTCATCCGCGCCTCGATCAATGGCGTGCTCGTGACGCTGCTGGAAGGCGTGGCGCTGGTCGTTCTGGTGATCATCGTCTTCCTCCGGTCGTGGCGGTCGACTCTGGTCGCCGCGATCGCGATCCCGGTCTCGATCGTTCCGACCTTCGCGGTGCTCTGGGCCTTCGGTTTCTCGATCAACGTGCTGACGCTGCTGGCCGTCGTGCTCGCGGTCGGCATCGTGGTCGACGACGCCATCGTCGAGGTCGAGAACGTGCACCGGCGGATCGAGGAGGGCGAGCCGCCGCTGATCGCCTCCTATCTCGGTGCGCGCGAGATCGCGTTCGCGGTGATCGCGACGACCATCACGCTGATGACCGTCTTCATCCCGATCTCCTTCATGGAGGGACAGACCGGGCGGCTCTTCCGCGAGTTCGGCGTGACGCTGGCTGCCGCGATCGGTTTCTCGGGCCTGACCGCACGCTCGCTGACGCCGATGCTCTGCTCGAAACTGCTCGTCCACGAAAACGGCGCGATCCATCGCTGGACCGAGCCGTTCTTCCTCGGGATGAACCGCGGCTATCGCTGGCTTCTGGGCGGCGCGCTCGCTGCCCCGCTGATCGTCATCTTCGTCGGCGCGCTGGTTGCGGGCGCTGCCTACAACCTGTTCGCGATGGTGCCGAAAGAATTCGCGCCGGTCGAGGATCGCGGGGTCGTCATCATCCCGCTCACGGCGCCCGAAGGCTCAAGCCTCGCCTACACGCGCGAGCGCGTGCGGGAGGTCGAGCGGGCGCTGAAGCCGTTCGAGGACCGCGGCGTGATCGCCAGCGTGCTGACGCTGGTCGCGCCCGGCCTGCAGCGCCCGGCCCCCGTCAACGCCGGCCTGCTGATCGTCCGCCTCAAGCGCTGGGAGGAGCGCGACGTCACTCAGCAGCAGGTGCAGCGGCAGTTGCTGGGACCCGTGGCCGGGCTGCCCGGCGCACGCGCCTTCCCGATCAACCCCGGTTCACTCGGGCAGCGCGGCTTCTCGCAGCCGGTGCAGGTTGTGCTCGGCGGACCGGACTTCCAGACGCTCCGTGACTGGCGGGACCGCGTGATGCAGCGCGCCCAGGCGTCGGGCAAGGTCGTCAACCTCGACAGCGACTACCGCGAGTCGCAACCCGATCTGCGCGTGAAGATCGACCGGGCCCGCGCGGCGGACCTGGGTGTTTCCGTCGAGACGATCGGCCGCTCGCTGGAGCTGATGTTCGGCGAGCGCGAGGTCTCGACCTATATCGATCGCGTCGTCGAGTACCCCGTGATCGTCCAGGCGCGGCCGGAGGATCGCAGCGC
>CAZVMY010000297.1:0-4399 GCA_964628955.1 uncultured Methylocystis sp. | reverse complement strand
CACCGGCAGCAGCAGCACCGGCGGACGCTCGGCTACCAGCCGCGCCTCGGCGCTGCGCTGCGCGTTCATCCAGCGGACCTCCCGGAAGAGCCGGATGACCTGACGGATGGTGAGGGCGATGCCGATAAACAACACACCGAAGATGACGCCGTTCAGCCCTGGATTGGCGAGGAACGCATTCCTGATCTGCTGGTTCAGGATGAGCGCGAGGAACGCCGACAGAATGAGGAACACCAGCATCCGGACCAGATACCGGGTCGGCGGGGTCAGACGCATGGGATCGGTCTCGACGGCCATGAATTCGGTGCTCCGCGGGACGACGGTCGCGGCAAACTAGGCAATCGGCCGGGCAGGCGCAATCGAACGGTCACAGGGGCACCTCCGCCGCAGATTTTTGGCTATGGCATGACAGAATGACGAGAATGCGCGGGACGACGGACGACATGCTGACTGACAGCGATCCAGCGGACGCTTCGGCCGGCGTCGTCCGGACCTCGACGTCGACCGGCGTCGAGCAGCAACGCCCGATCAGACAGCCGTCTGCGCCCGACCCGTCGCGCGACGAGGCGACCTCGCCCGGCGCGGCCGCGCGACGGTTCCTGACCTTCGCCCGCGGCTTCTGGCGCGGCGAGACCCGGCGGCGTGCCTGGATCATGACGCTCACTCTGATCGCATTCATGCTCGCGAACCTCGCGGCCGGCCTCGCGGTCAACCGCTGGAACCGCTTCTTCTTCGACGCTCTCGAACGCAAGGATGTCGACACGATCCTGACTGCGGTCGGTCTGATCTGCGGGCTCGCGGTCCTGTCCGCCGGCGCCTCCGTCGGTCTGCTGCACGCGCGGATCGGTCTCCAGGTGCGCTGGCGTCAGTGGCTGGCCAGCACGCTCTATGCGCGCTGGCTGGCCGACCGGCACTTCTACCAGCTCAGCATCATCGGATCCGAGGCGGACAATCCCGAGGCCCGCATTGCGGAGGACGGGCGGCTCGCGGTGGATCTGCTCGTGGATTTCTCGCTCGGCGTCGCCAACGCCACGCTTGCGGCCGTGGCCTTCATCGGGGTCCTCTGGTTCGTGGGCGGCAGCCTCACGGTCAGCGGGATCACGATCCCAGGATATCTGGTCATCGCCGCCGTCATCTACTGCGGCCTGACGACGACGGGCATGTACGTCCTCGGCCGGCCGCTCGTCGAGATCGTGCAGGCCAAGCAGGCAGGGGAGGCCCAGTTCCGCTATGAACTGACGAGGGTGAGGGACAGCGCCGAGACCATCGCCCTCGTCGGCGGCGACGATGACGAGCGGCGGCGCCTCGACGACACATTGGGTGACCTCGTCGAACGCTGGCGACGCGTGATCGTCCAGCAGGGCCGCATGATGTGGCTCAGCGGTGCCAACATGGTGCTCGCTCCCGTGATTCCCCTGCTGCTGTGCGCCCCGAAGTATCTTGCGGGCGAGATGACGCTTGGGCTGGTGATGCAGGCCGCCGCAGCCTTCGTGCAGGTGCAGGTTGCGCTGAACTGGCTGGCCGACAATGCGTCGCGGCTGGCTGACTGGTTCTCGGCGTCCAGACGGGTGAGCGAGCTGACCGATGCGATCGACAGGCTCGACCAGCAACTCGGCCCGGTCGGTCGCGACGGGACCATCAATCTGGGCCCCAGCCCCGACACGTCACTGCATATCCGCAATCTCAGCATCAATCAGCACGACGGCCGGTTGATGGTGGAGGGAGCGGAGGCCGTGATCGCCCCCGGCGAGAAGGTTCTGGTCAAGGGCGAGTCGGGGACGGGCAAGAGCACGCTGATCCGCGCGATGGCGGGCCTCTGGCCCTGGGGTAGCGGCGACATCCTGCGCCCGGAGGGCGCCGATACGGCCTTCATGCCGCAGAAGCCCTATTTCCCTCTGGGCAACCTGCGCGACGCCCTGCTCTATCCCGTGTCGGATCGCGAAATCCCGGACGATGAAATCCGGGAGATTCTGATGCGATGCGGACTGGAGCATCTCGTCCCGCGCATCGACGCGACCGAAAACTGGTCCGACATCCTGTCGGGTGGCGAACAGCAGCGGCTCGCCTTCGCACGCGTGCTGCTGCGCAAGCCGGACATCCTGATCATGGACGAACCAACCTCGGCGCTCGACGAGGTGAGCCAGTTCCGGATGCTCGAGTATGTCCGCGATCTGCTGCCGGGCTCGATGGTGCTGCACGTCGGTCACCGGCCGGGGCTGGAGGCTTTTCACGACCGTGAGATCAGACTGGTTCGCGAGACGAGGGGCGGACCCGCGACCACCAGCGAACGCAGCTATTCGCCGCTGCGCCGCTGGTTTCGCGACATCATCACGCAGAAGGCCTGATCGACCTCCTCAGACGTCGACGCCGGCCTTCTTCAGCAGCCCCATCAACTGGCGATGCATCGCCTCGTTGCCGCAGACCATGTTGCCGCTCTGGATGAAGGTGGCGTGTCCGGCCGGATCGCTGATGAAGCCGCCCGCCTCGCGGATCAGCACGGTTCCTGCGGCGAGGTCCCATGAGTGCGGCCCACGGTCCCACATCGCGTCGAAGCGGCCCGCTGCGACGAAGGCCATGTCGAGGGCCGTCGCACCGAGGCGGCGGACGCCGGCCACGTGACCCATGACGACCCGGATCTCGCGCAGGAACAGCGCCTGATCGCCGTGGCCGATGCTGGGAATGCCGGCCGAGACCAGCGCCTCGCCGAGTTCTGTCCGGGCGGCAACCCGCAGCCGCTGGTTGTTGAGGAAAGCGCCCTGCCCCTTCTCGGCCACGAACATCTCGTCGCTGACCGGATTGTAGACGACCCCTGCCACCATCTGCCCGTCGCGCTCGAGGCCGACCGAGATGCAGAAATGCGGCATGCCGTGCAGGAAGTTCGTGGTGCCGTCGAGCGGATCGATGTGCCAGACATGCGTGCGGTCCGCGCCCTCGACGACGCCGCCTTCCTCCATCACGAAGCCGTAGCCTGGACGGGCCTTCGCGAGTTCGGCATGCAGCACCTGTTCCGCCTTCCTGTCGGCGGCGGAGACGAAATCGCCGGGTCCCTTGCGCGACACCTGGAGTTGCGCCACTTCGCCGAAGTCGCGCTTGAGACCCCGCCCCGCCTTGAGCACGGCGGCCGTCATCACGTTCATGAGGGGGGTGCGGATCATCGTCGCTCCGGGTCCGCCCCGGTGGCGGTCAAGGGCGCCCTACTGCCCGCCGGGCAGGGCAGCGTCAAGCAACATGGCCTGCGCGCGGCGCACGGCAGCCTCGGGGCCCTCCGCATGGCTCCAGACGGCATCGCCCAGCGCCACGAATTCGGCACCGGTCGCGGCCAGGCTCGCCACGTCGTCGACGGCCGGCGCATATCCGACGCACGGCACGTTGAAGAGCTCAGCCCACCAGCGGCAGCGCTCCACGACCTGATCGAACGGCGGCGTCCAGCCGTCCGGCCGCGGCTCGCCGAACATCAGATAATCGACGTCGCTCTCGCCGACGGTCATCGCATCGTCGCGCGAGCGGATGTCGGCGGCGCCGACGATGCGTTCCGGCTTGAGGCTTTCGAGCGCCGTTGCGAGCGGTTCGCCGCCGCCGCGAACCTGCACGCCGTCGACGCCGAGCCGTGCCGCGAGCCGCGCATCGGCGGGGCTTTCGATCAGCAGCGCCGTGTCATGCCTCCGGACCGCGGGCGACAGATCCTCCACGATCCCGCGGATGAGGGCGTCGCCCGGCGCGGCACAGCGCACGAGGAGACAGGCGACGTCGCCCGCACCCAGCACGGCCGCGATGAGGGCGGGTTGCCGCCAGGGCGCTAACAGCACCGGCGTCAGAAGAAAAAGTCGGGACGGAATGGCTGACCTCGCCTAGATGTCGACGGCCGGCGACCGACCCGGCCATCCGATCCCAGTCCAGAGCCCGCCCGTCATGTCACGTCTGCCGCACGCCGCCGCCCCAATCCTGTTCGCGCTCATGCTCTCCGGGCTGATGTCGCTCATGGTTTCGGGCGTCTCGACCATTCGCGCCATCGGCATGCCCGCAGGATTCGTCAGCAGCTGGCTCCAGGCCTGGGCGGCGAGCTGGGCGCTCGCTTTTCCCGGCGTGCTCATCGTGGCGCCCGTGGTGCGTCGCATCGTGGCGAGGCTCGTCAAGCCGCCGGTCGCATGACGTCTCAGGCCGCGGCCCTGACCGCCGTGATCGGGTCGAGCGCGCCCGACGCATAGCGCTTCGCCATCGCGGGCAGCGGCAGCACCTTGATCTTCGAGGCCTGGCCTGCCGTGTCGAACTCCTCCAGCCGCTGGCGGCAGAGCTTCGTCATCGCCTCCATGGCCGGCTTCAGATACTTGCGCGGGTCAAATTCGCCCGGATGCTCGGCCAGAACTTTCCTGATCTGGCCCGTCATCGCCATCCGGTTGTC
>CAZVMY010000296.1:0-4411 GCA_964628955.1 uncultured Methylocystis sp. | reverse complement strand
GGTCGGAGCAAGCTCGTTGTTGAGCGCGAGGCCAACGAGTTTGCCTCCAATTTCCTGATGCCGTTCAATGACTTTCGTGCACAGATTCCAGCGCACGAGAAAACATCGATCGCGCAGCTGTCGAACTGCGCCGAGCGATATGGCGTGTCGTTCACGGCCAGTACCTTGCAGTGGCTGCGCTATACTGAACGTTCAGCAGTGATCGTGGTGACCAGAGACGGATATGTCCTGTGGTGCTGGGGCAGCGCGTCGGCCTATAGCGCGGGGTGTGTCATCTCAAGCAGGAACGGCCCGGTGGAAGTCCCAGCTGGCACCGCCGTTTCTCTCAGCCAATTCGATGACCAGGCAAAGCTTGGGATTGCTCACAAAGGTGACGGTTGGTTCGAACAACCTCATGTCGAAATGGCCGTCCGCTCTGAGCACTATGAGCGTGAATTCACGCTCATCCAGTTCGATTGAGTCATCGGCTCATTTCCATATTGGAGGCTTGCTGGGCTGAAAGCACGATGGCTCCGATCAGCGAAGCAGGGAGCAGCACTAACCACAACCCTTGCGTGGTTTCTGCTGCGCTGATGGGGATAATCGCTTCTGTATGATGTTCACTTCTTGTTCTAAGGTGTGGTTGTGCGGTAGCCAATATCGCTGGGCAGCCGATTTCATTGCTGGGGTACTTTTCAAAATGTCGCGCAATATCGTGATTTTTTCCGACGGTACCGGGCAGCGTGGCGGTGTTCTCTTCGACGAGCGCCGCAGCAATATCTACAAGCTCTATCGGGCGACCCGATGCGGTCCGGACTCAGTGGTAGATCCTGAGCGCCAGTACGCGTTCTATGATCCGGGAATCGGCACCCTGCCCAAGGGCAGTGGTAGCTTGGCAATGGGTCTACAACCTCGTTTCGCAAGCGACCGGCCTGGGTCTGACGAAGAACATCATCGACTGCTACGCCGAGATCATCAGGAACTGGCGACCGGGAGACCACATTTACATCTTCGGCTTCAGTCGCGGCGCTTACACTGCGCGTTGTGTGGCAGCGGTCGTCGCCTTATGCGGCGTGCCTACCCGCATGGCTGATGGGTATCCTCTGCGTCGGGACGAAGCATCCTGCCGAAAGATCGCAACCCATGCAGTCAAGGAAATCTATCAGCACGTCAGCTCCCCCAAGGATAAGAAGTATGCGCCGCAGAGGCTGTCTCTCGCCACGCGCTTTCGCGAGCAGTTCGGCTCGGGCTCTCCTGATCGCCCGAATGTCTACCCGCATTTCATCGGCGTCTTCGACACCGTCGCGGCCGTTGCCAATATCGGATCGCTCATCTTGGCTGGCGGGCTTTGGCTTGCTGCGGCACTAGGTCTGAGCACTGTACTTTATGCTCTGACAGGTGGGTTTTTGCCATGGCTCGGCCTCATCGCGACGTTGAGCCTCGCGGCCTCAGTAGTCGCCTATATCAAGGTCAACCTGAAATGGGCGACCGCGCTACCGGGCTATTCGTTCTGGGATACGCTGCACCTGACCGGTCCTCGCATGCGGTTCTTGGATCAGAACCTCAACCCGAACGTCGGCTGGGCGCGGCATGCGATCGCCATCGATGAGCACCGCAAGGACTTCGACCGGGTACCTTGGGGCGTCCCGGCTGACTGGCGGCGCGTGAACAAGGGTGAGCCTGAATGGTTCAAGCAATTATGGTTCGCAGGCTGCCATTCGGCCATCGGCGGCAGCTATCCCGAGCCTGAGGCGCGGCTTTCCGATATCGCTTTAGCTTGGATGGTCGAAGAGGCCGTCGCAGTGCCCGACGGCCTGATAGTCGACCGTTCTGTTCTCAAGCTTTATCCCTCAGCCGGTGGCATGCAGCATGACGAAACGCGCAGCGGAGTGTTCAAGTACGCCAAGCGGTTCATCCGTCCGCTAAAGGAGGACGCACCCCTCCATCCAACCGTAATAGAACGCTTTGCGCTCGAAGGGGTTCTGCAGCACGATGTGG
Source organism: uncultured Methylocystis sp. (assembly GCA_964628955.1). Lineage (GTDB taxonomy): Bacteria > Pseudomonadota > Alphaproteobacteria > Rhizobiales > Beijerinckiaceae > CAZVMY01. Next base: position 2,434 of record CAZVMY010000296.1, on the reverse strand, counting down.
TCTCTCCGTATCGGCCCGAGGGGTTGAAGAACCACGTGGAGGTCAAGCATTTCTACGGGTGAAGCTAGCCCGCAATTCCGGTACGCCGGTTCCGCTCCTGTCCTCGATACCGGATTCGCGACAAAGCGCTAGTCTGCTACATTCAGATCGGTGATCATCTTCAACTCGGCGCGACATGTCGCGACCTGACAACGACGATCAAGGACATCCGGCCCGCGACGCGGCGGAACCGGTCGTGACGTGCTTTGATCTGCCACTGAGATTTTCCTCCACGGGGAGTTAGATTCCGGCCTTCAGGTCGATGACCGTACCGATTTGGTGCCAAGTGTTCGGTTCCGGCATTTGGTGGATCGGACAGGGGCCGCATTGTGTCTTACACTATACTCACTGGTGGCAACCGAACCCGGATTGCGCAAAGCTAGAGCCCAAAGCCCTTACGAAGGGCCGCACCGTTGTCGAGGAACCCAACATGTCGTCGCAGTCTTTCATTCGAGTTCGCTTCCTCGTGATGATTGTGGGAGCATGGATTTGTGGGTCTCAGGCGAACGCCGACCAGCCTCGCTTTCCGCCTTTGGCCAATGCAGACGCGAACCTGTTTAGGGAAGCTATTGGTCGTGAGACCCCAAGGACGATCTCCCCGATCCCGATAACAGGCGTGACCGTACCTCACCATCTTTTGGCGGCCGACCTAATCGCACGCGGGATCGCGGCCGCTCGCGGCAATCAGTATGAGCGGATCATCCTGCTCTCTCCCGATCATTTCTCCCGCAGCCGTCGCCCCATCGCCACGACGCGGCGCGGATTCGACACAGTCCTCGGACCAGTCCCTGCCGATGTAGAAGGCGCAGAGGCCCTGCTCGCTCATCCGAATCTCGTCGATGATTCGGAACTGTTTGAGCGCGAGCATGGGGTGACGGCTGTGCTCCCTTTTCTGGCCGAGGCCTTTCCTGGCGTGCCAGTGTTGCCAGTGGCTCTCAGCATTGCTTCGACGTCAGCTGACTGGGATGCGACGTTCGAACTGATCCGTCCGCTCGCGACCAGACGCACCCTCGTGGTCCAGTCGACCGATTTTTCCCACCATCTGAGGCCTGGGGCAGCCCGCACGAGAGATCAGGAAACTCTGGCTGTGCTGGCGACTGGCGACGCAGGGATGATCCGGACACTGCACCAGTCGAACCATGTCGACTCCAAAGCCTCACTCTACGTCCAACTCCGGCTTCAGCAAGAGGTGTTTGGCAGCAGTCCCGTCGTCATCGCCAATCGCAACTCCTCAGAGTACATGGCGGGTGATCTACCCTCGACAAGCTACGTCGTGATGGCTTTCAGTCCAGATCAGGAAGCTTTGTCGCGCCTGTCCTACCCCGATCAGGAGCGGCTGTTTTTCGGAGGCGACGTCTTCCTCGGACGCTTCTTCGCTCCCGTCTTGACGCGTCCTGAGATCAGGGACGTTCTGATTGCACAGCTCCTTGCCGCGACCCAAGGGGCGCCGCTGGTCGTCAATCTCGAAGGTGTGCTGATGCGCGAGGTGCCGCTCGGGGTTCCCGAAGGTCGGCATGTCATGCTGGATGGTCTGACCGGTCCGCTTCTTGAGGCCGCCAGAGTGCGCGCGGCGAGCCTCGCCAACAACCACAGCCTCGATCTGGGGCCTGCGGGTCTCGCCCAAAGCGCACGCCTTCTTGCCAAGCGCGGCATCGTCGCCGCACAACACATGCAGCAGGTCGATCTCGGGGCCATCCGGCTCCTCGCGATCAATCTGATCGGCTCGGGCGATCACAAGCGCTACCCCGCCGTGCGGCTGGGAAGTCTCGAAGCCCAGGCGCTCCTGCGCCGCGTCTGTCGGATGAAGGCCAAGCCCCCGCTCGTGGCCTTCCTGCACTGGGGCGAGGAATACACGGACCAGCCAGGAGCGGCCGAACGCATCTTCGCCGGCGAGCTCGGGCGCTGCGGCGTGAGCTTGGTGGTCGGCGCCCACAGCCATCGCGCCTCAAGGGCCCTCGAACTCACCGGCGACGGGTCCGCGCTGATGAAGTTCTCGCTCGGCAACCTCATGTTCGATCAGCGCGACGGCACTGGCGTCCTGCTGGAGCTCAGGCGGTTCCGACAGGGCACGCTCGCGGTTCGCCTCGTGAACTTGCCCAATCTCTACACGCACGCCGTCGCCGCGTCGGGAGCGAGGGCGGACTCTAGTTCGTCGCGAGCGGCCGCGGACGAAAATAGGTGAGCGCGATCGGTCGCGAGACGATCTCCCGTCCGTCCTCAAGCAGCGCCGTCACTGTGAAACGCGCCTGAGTGGCGCGCTCCGCTTCCAGGATGAACGAGTAAGAAAGGCTTTGGCCGGCCGCCAAAGCGCGGCGGAAGGGCAACGGTATCTGATAGGAGGTAAGCATCCGGCCAAGGCCGCAGGCTGACAAGGGTCAGATCTGGATACGATCGA
>CAZVMY010000295.1:1128-4418 GCA_964628955.1 uncultured Methylocystis sp. | reverse complement strand
CGAGGCAGTTGGCGCCGATCGGCCCGCGCTCCGGCAGCGTGAAGGCGCCGCCGTAATTCTCGCAGACATAGGCGCGTGCCGGCCCGTCGATCAGCTCGACCTTGAACACGACGCCGCGCGGGATGACGCAGATCTCGCCGGGCGTGACCTCGATGACGCCGAACTCGGTGCGGAAGCGCAGGCCGCCATGCTGCGCGACGATCATCAGTTCGCCGTCGGCGTCGAACAGGTAATCGTCAGCCATCGACGCGGTCACCAGGACGATGTGGGCCGCCATCCCGGCCTGCGCCTCGGCGTCGCCGGCCGTCGTCATGGTCCGGATACCTTCGAGGAAGGTCGTCGGCGCTTCCGGCAGCGGCAGCGGGTCCCACCGCAACTGACCGAGCGGAAGATCGCTCTCCTCACGGTCGGGCGCGGTCCGCCAGAAACCCGAGTCGACCTTCGCGAACCGGCCGACATGTTTCACGCTCGGTCGGATGCGATAGAGCCACGACCGCTGGTTGCTGTCGCGCGGCGCCGTGAAGGGTGAGCCGGAAAGCTGCTCGGCATAGAGTCCGTAGGCGATCGTCTGGGGCGAGTTGCGGCCCACGGGAAGCGCGCCGGGCAGCGCCTCGGTCTCGAAGCTGTTGCCGAAGCCCGACATGTAGCCGGGGACCGCCGCCAATTCGCGCATGAGCCGCTCTCCCGTGACCGAATGCCGAAGCCCTCGACAGCCAAGCCAATTAGTTTCATATGTAACTAATGTCAATCGACACGCTTGCCTACCGTCGCGATCGGCCATCGCTCAAGCTGGAGCACTTCCTGCCCTATCGGCTGAACGTGCTCGCCGCGCGCGTCAGCCAGGCCCTGGCACGGCTCTACTCGGAACGGTTCGGCCTCGACATCGCGCAGTGGCGCGTTCTGGCCACGCTCGGACAGGCGGGCGAGGCGACGGCGACCGCGATCGGCGCGCACGCCGAGATGCACAAGACCAAGGTTTCCCGCGCCGTCGGAGGTCTTCTGAAGCGCGGTCTCCTGAACCGGCGCGTCAGTGACGGCGATCGACGTGAGGCGGTGCTGTCGCTGTCGCCGGCAGGCCGGACGACGTACGAGGCGATCGTGCCGCTCGCGCGGGACTATGCAGAGGCGCTGTCGGCGGCCCTGCCGCCCGATGACCGTGCCGTGTTCGACAGGGCGCTGACGACGCTGACGGACCGGGCGGGTGCGCTTGCCACCGCCTCCGACCGTAGCGAACCGGACCTCTCCGGTCGACGTTGAGCAGCCACCGGAGACCCGATCGCATTTACGCCGCTTCAACCCGGCATGGTTACGGTCTCATGTCGCGCTGGTGCGGACGGGAACTGATCGAGCGATCCATGCGGCGTCTGCTGCCCAGCGCTTTCCTTCTGCTTCTGGCGGGTCTGGTCGCCATGCCTGCCGCCGCGCAATCGCCGATCTGCGGTCGCATCGAGGCTGAACTGGCGGCGCTGGATCGCGGCGCGGACGCGCGCGGGCGGTCCGATCGGCTCGAGCGCACGGCGGAGCGCTATCGCCGGGAAGCGTCGCGAACCGCCGCGCAGATGCGCCGGATGGGCTGCGACCAGCAGCAGTTCCTGTTCTTCGGATCACCCCCGCCGGCCGCCTGCGGGCCGATGCAGGCCCGCCTGGACCAGCTTGCAGCCGCCGCGCGCAGCTACGATGCCGCTGCGGACCGAGGCTACAGCACGAGCAACGAACGCCGGCGCGACGAGCTCCATGCAGCGCTTTCGACCTACGGTTGCCGGACCTTCGAGCTGCCAGAGCGTCCGGGCGTCTTCGAGGCCTTGTCCGAGGGCGTTCGCGGGCCGTACCGCCAGCTCGAAATTCGGCCCGACGACGAGATCGGCGACGACGAGCCCGCGCCGCTGTCGCAGCGGCGGCGACCGGCCGGCAATCCGCTCTGCGTGCGCACGTGCGACGGCTATTTCTTCCCGCTGAACAGCGTGCTCGGACGGGCGGACGATCCGGACCAGATCTGCCAGGCGCTGTGCCCGGCGAGTGAGACGCGAGCGTTCTTCACGCGCAGCGGCGAGATCGAGCAGGCGGTCGGCATGGATGGGCGCAACTATACCGAACTGCCGAACGCGCTGCGCTACCGCAAGAACTTCGACGCCGGCTGCTCCTGCCGGAAAGCCGGACAGGGCTGGTCGGAAGCGCTTAGACCGGCCGAAGACCAGCTCGCCCGGCGGACACCGCCCTCGGAATCGTCGCCGGACGAGAGCCCGGACGAGGCCTCCGATACCACGGCCCGCGTGCGGGCCTTCCTGCGCCGCGCCGATCCGGCCACCACACCGGTCCCGGCTGTGCCGGCCCAGCCTCTGCCGCGGACCGAAGCGGCACCGGAGGCCGCCACGGAACCGCAGCAGGTCAGGCGGCCTGTCCGCGTAATCGCGCCAGAACTCGGCGGCGTCCCACCAGCGGCAAGAGCGCCTTGAGTTCCGGGCCGCTGTCGCGGCCCGTGATCGCCAGCCGCAGCGGCATGAACAGCGCCCTGCCCTTACGCCCGCAGCCTGCCTTCACCGCTTCGGTCCAGAGCTGCCAGGTGGTGTCGTCCCACGGCTCGTCCGGCAGCAGATCTGCGGCGGCCGCGAGATAGGCCGGCTCTTCTGCAAGTCCCGCGAACGGCCCCTCGACAACCCTGACCCAGTGCCCGACATCGGCGAAGGTCGCGAGATTGCCGCGGACGGCGAGCCAGAAGGGCTCCGCCCGCGGCCCGTCCATGCCCGTCGCCGCCAGGCGGTCCGCGACGGCTTGATATGGCAGCAGGTGCAGCAAGCGCGCCGTCAGGGCCATGATTTCGGCAGGATCGAACCGGGTCTGGGCCCGTGAGACGATCGAGAACACCGCATCCGGCACCAGGTCGCCGAGCGAGGCGACCGGCTGAACCGGCAGCGACGTTCCGGTGAACGCCGCCACCGCGGCGACGGCCTGCGGCTCCGCGCCCTGCTCGCGGAACGAGCGCAGCGAGAGCGTGCCGAGACGCTTCGACATCTCCTCGCCCGTGAGCGACACGATGAGATTGAGATGGGCGAAGGCGGGCGGGCGGCTGCCCAATGCCTCGAACACCTCGATCTGCACCGCCGTGTTGGCGACGTGATCCTCGCCGCGCACCACGTCGGAGATGCCGAGTTCGATGTCGTCGACGACCGATGCGAAGGTGTAGAGCATCGCCCCGTCCTCGCGCACCAGCACGGGGTCGGAGAGCGCGCTCGTCTCGATCCTCGACGGGCCGCGCACCCCGTCCGGCCATTCGACAGCCGAGCCACTGAGGC
>CAZVMY010000295.1:0-1118 GCA_964628955.1 uncultured Methylocystis sp. | reverse complement strand
AGCGCCGCCCTTTCGGCAGCCGTGAGCGACAAGGCGGCGCGGTCATAGACCGGCGGCAGGCCGCGCGCCTGCTGGCGCTTGCGCTTCAGATCGAGCTCGGCGCCGGTCTCGTAGGCCGGATAGACGCGATCCGCGGTCTTGAGGCGTTCGAGCGCGGCGGCGTATCGGTCGAGCCTATCCGACTGACGCAGGATCAGGTCGGGGACGATGCCGAGCCAGGCGAGATCCTCGACGATCGCCTCGGCGAAGCGCGCCTCCGACCGCTCGCGATCGGTGTCGTCGAGCCGCAGGATGAAGCGCCCGCCGAGGCGCCGCGCATGCAGCCAGTTCCACACGGCCAGCCGCGCGTTGCCGATGTGGAGAAAGCCGGTGGGCGACGGCGCGAAGCGAACGATGGTGGTCATGGGCCGCCTTTGCGCCAAGGACGCCGGCAGGTAAAGCGTCGGTGGCGGAAGTGATGGCCCAGCATGTCGAAACGAACCGACGAACAGATCGAGCTGACGGCTTCGGCAGTCAACACCTTGGCCACGGCCAGTTTCTCGATCGGTGCGATTGCGCCGATCGTGGCGGCATTTCCGAACGTGGGCGCAGGTACCGCGACGACCGAGTCCTGGAAATTTGTCGTGTGCGTCTTGTCTGGTCCGTTTCCGCCCTCAGCCTTCACATCGGCGCACGACGCGTCTTGCTTGGATTGAGCGAATGCCCCCTCCAGAGTGGTTTGCTTTCGCAATTCTGCCAACGCTGACGGCGGCAGGGGGATGGGTCGCGGTCCTCGTTCATGAGCGCTGGGTAGCGCGGGAGCGCCTGCGTGAGCGGCGGCACGCTGCCGAATAGACCCAAGCGCTAGAAATCCAGAGCCTCCGCCCCTGCGCGCACGATCTCCGGCGCGATCGCGGAGTCTGGCTCGAACGGCCCGGTTCCCGGATCGCGGAAGCGATTGACGATCGGATAGCGCCGGTCGCGACCGAAACTCTTCTGCGTAACCTTGACGCCGGGCGCCGACTGCCGGCGCTTGTACTCGGCGACGTAGAGCAGACGCTCGATCTTGGTCACCGTTTCCAGATCATGCCCGCGCGCGACCACGTCCGCGATCCGCATCTCCTGCTCCACGAGACAGG
>CAZVMY010000294.1:0-4419 GCA_964628955.1 uncultured Methylocystis sp. | reverse complement strand
CTGCAGCAGGTCGGAGCGGACACGGTGCTGACCCAGGGCAGCAACAGCATCGTCTTCCAGGACACCCAGCTCACCACCGTCCAGGCCTCGGTCAACAGCGGCTGGCTCTTCGCCTGAGGCGCGCTCTGGCCGGAGACGGTTCGGCGTGCTAGCTCGTCGGGCGTGACCCGAACAGACATTCCGGACTGGTCGTCGAAGCAGTATCTGCGCTTCAACGACGAGCGAACGCGTGCTGCGCGTGACCTCCTCGCCCAGGTGCCCCCGGGCGAGGTGCAGCGTGCGGTCGATCTGGGCTGTGGTCCCGGCAATTCCACCGAACTGCTCGTCGAGCGCTATCCGGAAGCCATCGTGAGCGGGGTGGATACCTCGCCCGACATGCTGGACGCTGCGGCGAAGCTTCTGCCGGATTGCCGGTTTCATCACGCCGACGTTGGCGCCTGGCGTGCGGACGAGCCGCAGGACCTGCTTTTTGCCAACGCCGTGCTGCAATGGCTCCCGGATCACGCGATCCTGCTGCCTGGTCTCATGGCGCAACTGGCGCCGGGCGGCGTGCTCGCCGTGCAGATGCCGGACAATCTGGACGAGCCGAGCCACGCCGCGATGCGCAAGGTCGCCGCCGGGCCGCGCTTCGCGGCCCGCCTCGGCGCGGCAGCGGGCGAGCGGACGGAACTCGCGACCGTCGACGGCTATTACCGGATCCTGAAGCCGCACGCGGCGAAGGTGGACCTGTGGCGGACCACCTACAACCATCCGCTCGAAGGACCCGACGCGATCGTCGAATGGCTCAAGGGCACGGGCCTGCGCCCGTTCCTGGCTCCGCTGGGCGCGGCGGAGCGCGAGGACTACCTCGCCGCCTACAGGGACCTGATCACGGCCGCCTATCCGCGCAACGTCGATGGGCGCACGTTGTTGGCGTTCCCGCGGCTTTTCATGATCGCCGTCCGGTGAACGCTGCATCGTTCAGGAGAGCCGGGGCGTGAGCACCGTTCTGGTCACCGGCGCCGGCCGCGGCATCGGCGCGGCACTCGTCCGGGCGCTCCTCGCCCGTGGCGACCGCGTCATAGCGACGGTGAGAAACAAGGCCGCCGTTCCCGCCGACTGGACGGCGGCGCAGGCGGCCGGCCGGTTGATGGTTCTGGCGATGGACGTCGCGAACACCATGTCGGTCCGCGGCGCAGCGAGCGCCGTCCACGAGCCGGTCGACGTGCTGATCAACAACGCCGGGATGATCGGGCCGGCCCGGCAATCGACGCTGGACATGGACTTCGACGGGTTTGCGGCGACGCTCGACGTCAACACGCTCGGGCCACTCCGTGTGGTTCAGGCGTTCCTGCCGGCTCTGCGACGCGGGACCACACCACGGATCATCACGGTATCGAGCCGCATGGGATCGTTGTCCCACGCGACCTCGGACCGGATCGCCTACCGGGCATCGAAGGCGGCGGTGAACAAGGTGATGCAGGCGCTCGCCACCGACCTCAGACGCGAAGGGATCGCCGTCTGTGTGATGCACCCTGGATGGGTGCGCACCGACATGGGCGGCGCCGGTGCCGACATCACGCCGGAGCAGAGCGCGGCCGGCATTCTCGCCGTCGTTGACGGCCTCGGCATCGACCGCAGCGGCCGTTTCGTGAACTGGGATGGCAGCGGACTGCCCTGGTGAGCCCACCGTCGCCAGACCGCAAACCGGTTGCCACCGCCGTCATGTCGGTATAAACATATCCTTATGTTGTTTTCCGGTATCGTTCCGGAACGCGACCCGAGGCTGTGATCATGGCGGACGTTGCCGTGTCCCGTTCTGCGGGACCTATTCTTTCTGCGGGGCTCGCCTTTTCTGCGGGGCTCGCCGCGCTCGAGGCGCTGGCCGAGGCGACGCGCCTCCGGCTCGCGTCGCTCCTGGCGTCGCACGAACTCACCGTCACCGAGCTGACGACGATCCTGGGGCAGTCGCAGCCGCGCGTCTCGCGCCACCTCAAGCTGATGGTCGATGCCGGGCTGATCGAGCGCAATCGCGAGGGCGCCTGGGCGTTCTACAGGCTGGCCGATAGCGCCGGCGTCCGGCGGCTGGTGAGCGAGGCGCTCAGCCTGATCGATGCCGCCGACGCTACGCTGTCCGCCGATACGGCGCGCCTCGCCGAGGTGCTCGGCGATCGTTCGAAGGCGGCGGCGGCCTATTTCGCGGCGCATGCCGCCGACTGGAACCGCATCCGTGCGCTGCATGTGGCCGAAGGGGAGGTCGAACGGGCGCTCGTCGCCACCATCGGCGACCGGCCGGTCGAGGCGATCCTCGATCTGGGCACCGGTACGGGCCGGATGCTCGAACTGCTCGCCGGCCGCGCCGCGCGGGCGGTCGGCGTCGATGCGAGCCCCGCGATGCTCGCGGTTGCGCGGGCCAACCTCGAGCGGGCCGGGCTGCGCAACGTGCAGCTCCGGCAGGGCGACATCTACGCGCTGCCGGTCGAGCGCAACGGCTATGATCTCGTGATCGTGCATCAGGTGCTGCATTACCTGAACGACCCCGGCCGCGCCTTGCGCGAGGCCTCGCGGACGCTGCGCCCCGGCGGCCGGCTGGTGATCGTCGATTTCGCGCCGCATGACCACGAGTTCCTGCGCGAGAAACATGCGCATCGCCGGCTCGGCTTCACGGCCGAGGAGGTGAAGAGTCTTCTGGAAGACTGCGGGCTCGACGTTCTGTCGCACCACGATCTGGCGCCGGGTGGAAGTGCGGCCGGCGAAAAGCTCACCGTGTCGCTCTGGGTCGCGCGCGACCGGCGGCAGTGGAACGACATGCTGCTCACGCCGCGCCTCGAGGAGATCGCCTGATGGTCGTCACGCCGTTTCGCAAGAGCCGTGGCGCCGGCTTCCGGCAGAAGCTGCGCGTCTCCTTCGAGTTCTTCCCGCCGAAGACGCCCGAGATGGAGGCGACGCTGTGGGAGAGCGTCGGCCGTCTGGCGCCGCTCAACCCGAGCTTCGTGTCGGTGACCTATGGCGCCGGCGGCACGACGCGCGAGCGCACGCACGCCACCGTGCAGCGGCTCGTCACCGAGACGGGGCTGAAGCCGGCGGCGCATCTGACCTGCGTCGCCGCCACGCGCGACGAGGTCGACGAGGTCGTGCGCGACTACTGGGCGGCGGGCGTCCGCCACATCGTGGCGCTGAGGGGCGACCCGGCCGACGGCGCCGGGGCGGCCTATCGCGCCCATCCCGGAGGCTACGACAGCACGGAGGCGCTGGTGGCGGGCATCCGCCGGGTCGGCGATTTCGAGGTCTCGGTCTCGGCCTATCCGGAAAAACATCCGGAGAGTCCGTCGATCGAGCACGACATCGAGGCGCTCAAGCGCAAGGTCGACGCCGGAGCGACGCGGGCGATCACGCAGTTCTTCTTCGAGAACGACGTCTATTTCCGCTTCCTCGACCGGGTGCAGGCGGCCGGGATCGACATCCCGATCGTGCCGGGCATCCTGCCGGTGCAGAACTTCAAGCAGGCGGCCGCCTTCGCCGGGCGCTGCGGGACGCAGGTGCCCGACTGGCTGGCCGAGCGTTTCGACGGGCTCGACCATGATCCGGCGACCCGCAAGCTTATCGCGGCAGCGGTCGCGGCCGAGCAGGTGCTCGATCTGATCGACCGCGGCATCACGGATCTCCACTTCTACAGCATGAACCGGCACGATCTCGTCTTCGCGATCTGCCACCTGATCGGCATGCGGCCGGCCGAGGTGAAAGCCGGCGCGCAGGTCGCGGCGTGAGCACCACATGAGGGTAGGAGGTGCTGCATGGTTGAACCTGACAATCTGGTGCTGAAACTACTCAGCGAGATGCGAACCGATAGCGATCGCAAGTTCGATGAGACGAAGTCCGAATTTTCTGACATTCGCAGCCGTCTCGAAAGCATGCGTCACGCGATCAACGGCGAGTCCGTGCTCGGTCGCTATGCGGCAGCGGAAGTCGAGGATCGGCTCGAAGCCCTCGAACGGCGCATCGCCAAACTCGAATCCGGACACTGAGGCGCATCGCCCCATGACCCACCCCCGCGCCGACGGCGCCGAGATCCTCGCTGCCCTGACCGCCGCCGCGCGGGAGCGCATTCTCGTGCTCGACGGCGCCATGGGCACCGAGATTCAGGACCGGAAGTTCTCGGAAGCCGACTTCCGGGCCGAGCGCTTCGCCGGCTGGAACCATGATCTCAAGGGCAACAACGACCTGCTGATCCTGACGCAGCCGGATGCGATCCGCGCGATCCATCTCGATTACTTCCTGGCCGGTGCCGACATATGAGAGACCAATACCTTCTCGTCGACCGCGATCGCGCAGGCCGACTACCACATGGAAGCGCTGGCCTATGAGCTGAACGTCGAGGGCGCGCGGCTCGCCCGCGAGGCGGCGGCGGAAGCGATGCGCCGCGACGGGCGGCGGCGCTTC
>CAZVMY010000293.1:1402-4456 GCA_964628955.1 uncultured Methylocystis sp. | reverse complement strand
CGGTGTGGCGCTCGAAGAGATCCGCCGCCTGGTCGCGCATCAGCTCGAAGGCGTCACGGCGCTCGACCAGCGACAGTCCTTCGGCGATCAGCTTCTCGAGCTCGACCGACTGCACCTCGGAGCCGTCCTGTTCGGATTGTGACGTCCTCTGCGCCCGCTCGTTGGCGTCGAGTTCGCGGCCCACCCGCTCGGCGGCGCGATGGAAGAGATTGACCTGCGACCAGAGCAGCGTCTCGAGGTCAGGTTCGAGGCGGGTGTCGGAGAGGCTGACGACGAGGGCGTCGAAGATATCGGCGATGGCCGCAGCGAGCACATTGCCGTCCGGCAGCGGCCTTGGGTCCGGAATGTCCTCAAAGGGCCGGTAGCCATAGAGCTGCAGCTCGGCCAGCACATGGCCGGTCGGCGAGCCATGCTCGGCCGGATCGAAGCCGACGGCGAATTGGTCGGCATGCCGATCGGCGGGATCGGCGTGCGGTGCGCCGTTGAACACGGCGGCGGCGTCCGGGCTGTCTTGGCGCGGCGTGAGAGAACGATGGCGCATGGCTTGTCTCCTGTCGGGGCCTCAGCCGCGCGACCATCGCGCGGGCCTTGGGCCCCGGGCGAGGAACTGCCGGCGGGCGGACGGCCCGGCACCTCTCGGGCCGGAACGCAGGTGGAGGACGGCGCGCCTCGCGCCGTTGCCGGGCCGGCCGCTCCGCTGGCCTCTCGCCGCCATCAGGGGCCCGAGGCCCGCGGATGCGCAATGGCTCCGAAGCAGGAGACCGCCGGCATGATCGGCGTTCTGACCTGCGACGCAGCGGAATGCGCAATGGCGCTTCAAGCAGTGCGTAAGCCGTCAGTCGGGGACCTTGAGAAGGCTCGCCATTTGCAGGATGGCGGAGGCCGTCTCTTTCGGGCGGAGCATCGGATCAAGATGCGTCCCGTACGTGTTCAGGGCGGGCCAGCCGCGGCATACCGCCTCGACCGTCGCATGGTCGAAGATGGTCGAGGTTTGGATAAAGCCGGCAGGCACATGGCTCCAGTCGCGCAGTTCGATGACGTCATCGAACCATTCGTTCCGCATTGTCGGAAGCCTGCTCTCGAACTGTGCGAACGCGGCCTGATCGCGGGCCAACTGGTCGATCCCCACAAGCGCCGCGCGCGCGTGATCTCCGGCGAACCATTCCGACCAGACCGGAAGCGTGCCGCCCGGCCGAGCCAGCGTTTCGATGAATTCCCGAAGCGTAGGTCTCACAGGCGATGCGGGCCCGTCAGCCGGCGGAATGTCGCCATCGACGATGATCAGGCCCCGCGCGGGCAATCTGGTCGACAGGTCGGCGACAAGCGCGCTGGCGGAGCTATGACCCACCAGGATGAACTCATCCGCGGACGCGATCGCCTCAAGCAGGATGTCAGTCCATTCTCTCCACGCCGGCGGCACAGCACGATCAGCGAGGATGTCCGGCACCTGGACCCGCCAACCTGCGGCCCGCAGATTCCGAGCCGTCGGCTCCCAGCTGGAAGCCCGGACCAACGGGCCTGGCACAAGAACGAATTCTGGTCTCATCGCCCTTTCAATATGTGACGGCCGTTCCGGCGTCGATCAGCAAGTATCGATGGAAGCAAACCTCTGTACCTTCACCGACCCCGATCCGTCAGCGGTCGTGAAAGGCGACGACAGGAGCGTTGTTGCCGCCGCCATCAACAAGGCGAAAGCGGTTGGGCGTGCGCTGCCCGGTGCGGATCAGCCGGTCGCAGGCCTCGATCACGAGCGCCACGACCCGCGCGACGGCGAGATGCTCGATCACCGTCAGATGCTCCGTCCCGTCATTGTCCGCCGTATTGTAGAGCACGAGCTCGGCATCGTTGCGGGCAAGCTCAGGCTCGAGCGCCACGACGGGTTCGGACAAGGCGGCGATCAATACATCCTTGCTGACCGGCCTTCCCGCATCGCCCATGCGGGCGAAATAGCCCTCGGCGCGCTCGGCATAGGTCGCCCGGAACGCTGCATGGTTGGCGGCGCTGGCCGCGGCGAAGACCTCGGCGAGCGCATCGATGGTGAGGGCATCATGTTCCTGCCCTGACGCGGCGGCGAAGAGTACGGCACCCATGCGCCGGTACTGCAGGAGGTTGAAGATCATCACCGACATCACGCCCTCCCGTCGACGAGCTGCCGATCGGCGAGCGCCGCGATGCGCTGGCGCGCCCAGACCGTGGTGCAGATGTACTCGATGTTCTTGGGGTGGATGAGCGTCGCCGCGCCGCCGAAGCCGTCCGCGCGCATCTTCGAACAGGTGAAGGCCTGCTGGATCACGACATGCGGGACCTGCTCGGAATGCCGCCGCACGATGCCTTGCAGCACGCGGGCCGGCTCCAGCTCGTTGATGAAGCAGATTAGCGGCTGCGGCTCATCAGCTTGCGATGTCTCCCTGATCTGCGCCGCGAGCAGCATGGCGAGGCGGTGCGTGCCCGGCTCGATCCTGTCGAGGACGGCATCGAGGGTTTTACGGCAGACGAAGACCTCATCGTCGATGCCCTCTTCAGCGAAGAGGTGCAGAGCGCCTTCCCAGAGCTGGTGCTCGAAGACGCTGGTCAGGATGAAGCGCTCGACCTCATCCATACATACAATCGACGGGAATAGCGGGGCTGACGACGGTGGGCGTGGCGTAGTGGGCCATGGGACGCTCCTTTGGCGTTAGGCCGTCGTCATGGGCGCGCACCATCGATGGCGGGCGCCGGATCGCGACTGCGGGTGATGTGGAGGGGAATTCGGCCGCGATGGTGGAGGCAGCTGGGATCAACCCGAGAGCTGCGGCCAGGCGATCAGAAACGGGACGCCGCGCCCGAGAGCACGGCGTCCAGATGGTCAGATCAGCGCTCAGGCAGGACCGGTCGCACCGTTGGCGTGATGGGCCTTGCGTTTCGGCGTCGCGGGAGGCTTGTCGGCTTTGGCCGCCTTCCTGGTTGCCTTGGTGGTTTTCGCCCCTTTCGCCTTGGGCTTCCTATCGGGCTTGGCGGCAGCGCCGACGTCTGGGTCGATGGCGGCTTCACTGGATGCGCCTTCGTCGACGCTCG
>CAZVMY010000293.1:0-1392 GCA_964628955.1 uncultured Methylocystis sp. | reverse complement strand
GGAATCCGAACCTGCCGGTCCTTCATCACGTTCCGCCTCGCCAGCCCCCTCGCCTGGCGCCAGCCACGGCGGCAGCTCGGCGATGGGCGCAGGATCGTTGGCATTGCCATCCGACCCGGCCTGCGCATCGACGTTGGAAGCTTCGCGCTCATCCCGACTGGCGACTGCCGATTGCCCACTACCGAAACCTATCCCCGGCGTCCGCAGCGGCTTCGGCAGCCAGCCCGTGCCCTCCAGCGCCTGCGCCGTCGTCTTGACCAGCTCCGCTTTCGGCATGCGGGCGAGATCGGCGAGGGCCAGCGCCCTGGCCTGCTCGGATGGCAGCTCCGCGATCATCGGCGAGGCCTCCCTGAGCGCCTCGACCATGACGCCCTTGGAGACGCGGGCGAAGAAGGCTTCATCCGCCTGCCACCAGACCGCCATGTCGAGACCGGCGGCCTCGGCGATCCGGTCGGCGAGGCGCTTCTTGCCCCGCGTGCTCTCCTGCGGCCCGGGGATATGCGCGTCGAGCGTGCCGGCGACGCCGACGGCGAGGATGGCGGAGAGCTCCTCGTCGCCGGCCTGCATGACATGCTCGAACAGCTCTGCGGCATCGTCGGGCAGCCCGGCATTCAACCGCTCAACTGCTTCCGCATAGGCCTTGCCCGCCGGTCCATCGTGGTGCCTCCCAAGCCCCGTGTGCCGGATCTCGATGCCGATCACTGGCGCATGGTCGCGCGGCCATTGCCTCGTCCTGAGAGCGCACTGGTAGGCGACGAGGCGCAGGGCGAGGTCGGGCCGCCCGGCAACCGTGGCCCGCAGAGCCGCCGTGCGCTCCAGCGTCAGCGACCCGACAAGAGCGGCGGAGAGATCGCCCTTCATTTCGGCGGCGTGCTCGGCTTCCTGGCGCTGGCGCTCCGCCGCCGCTTCCCGCTGGCGCCCAAGCTCGGCCTCGATCTCTGCGTCAATCGCGGCCTGCTCGTCCTCGGGAGACAAGTCGGTCACGGCATCGACACCGTCGCCATCGGTCTGGTCGCCGACCTCGCCATGCGCGCCGAAGTCGTCGTCCGATCCTTCGTCATCGGCGTGACTTTCGGACCCCCCGCCCTGCCGGGCTGCCATGACACGTTCGCGGATGCGGGCGCGTTCCTGGAGCTCCTTCAGTTTCGGCATCTGGTCGGGATGGACAAGCCCGCGCCTGATCTCGAGGGTGCCGTCGTGCTGGACCGAGAGCGCCACGCCGGCGAGCGCCTTCTCGGCCGGATCGTAGATCAGGGTCGAGACCTTGGCGTGTGCTTTCAGAGCCTCGTCGGCCGCTTCGATCTCCGCGCTGATGCGCTCCAGCTCAGCATCGCCCACGCAAGATGCTTCGAAGCCCTCCTCGTTGATCTCGCCGGTCTCCGGATCCGTGCA
>CAZVMY010000292.1:0-4488 GCA_964628955.1 uncultured Methylocystis sp. | reverse complement strand
GGTTCCCTGACGCCGCCACCGCTGCGGGCCGGCGTCATCAGCCGGGCTTTCGGCGCCGGCTCGCGGAAGCCCATGCGATCGCGGACCTCCGCCTGCTCGATCTCCAGCCCGCGGTCGACCATCTCGCTGATCGCACGAGAGAGCGCCACCATGTCCTCGCGTTCGAGGACCGGCAGGACGATCACCGGATAGCGGTTCTTCGGCCGCGGTCCGAAGTTGAGGTCGACCCAGGGCCTGACCAGATCTCTGTTGAGGGTGACGGCCAGATCGACCGCGTCGTCCTCCTTGATGTCGATCCGGACCTTGTCGTGGATCGCCGCCTGCGCCTTGGAAGAGCCGTCGTCGGCGGTCATCGTCTGGCCGATGATGACCTTCGACACCTGCTTGTCGAGATAGGCCGCCATGGTCTCGAACGGCTTCTCCGAGAAGCCTTTCACCTCGATGAATTCGATCTCCATGCCGGCCGGGATGATCGCGGCGGCGTCGCGCCCCAGATCCCGCACGGCCGACATCAGGACGCGCCGGTCCGCCGGCGAGGCGCCCTGATGGTACTTGCCGAGCCTGAGCGGCATGCCGTGGATTTCGAGGAACTGGGCCCAGTCCCGGAGCGTGAAGCTCTTGAGCATGTAGGCCCAGGCGGCGATCCGGCCGAGGCCGTTGCGCGCCGGCAGGCCGCTCTTGAGGTCCGGCACGTGCACCAGGTATTTGAAGGGTGCCAGCGGCAGGCCGTCCGGCGCCAGATGGCTGCGCACCCGGATCGTCCGCCGGTCCTCGCGGTCGAGCATGAACAGCCGCGGGTCGCGGTGCCTGAAAGCCTCGACCTCCCAGCGCGTCCCGTCGAGCCGCCAGAGCATCTCGACGACGCTGTAGCCCTTGCCGAGCCCGTCGAGCAGCGCCCCGACCAGCGGCCGGAAGTCCGGCCGGCGTACCAGCTCGTCCTTCACCGCGTCGGCGATCGCGACGTCCTCGGCATCCTCGGTCGGCGCCTGGACGAAGGGCTCGATCGACTTGATCGCCGTCTTGCGGGTCGAGAGCACCGAGCGATACTGGAACTCGCGCTCCTCCATCTCCTCGGCGAGGGTCAGGAAGTCGTGGAGGTCGCCCTCGGCGGCCGCGCGTAGCACGGCGGCGAGGCGGCCCGGATTGAGCAGGGGCGCGACGACGTCGTCGAAGACGTGCCGGACGCCGGTGACCGCCGGCACCACCACCTCGCCGGTAAGGCCGCGGCGGGGGACCGGCTGGCCGTCCGGTCCCAGAATTCGCGACGTCTCGACCATCGTGCCTCCTCAGCCGAGCATGTCGCGGCGATTGCCGAACGCCACGTCGTGGCGCATTCCGCCCGGGCGCTCGTCCGGATCGTCGTCGCGATCGGGGCCGCGCCGGGCGCTCTGGTACTCGTAGGGGCCGACCGGCATCCTGGTCGACGAATAGGCCAGCACGATCGCGATGCCGGCATCGCCGTGGCGGGTACCGCCGGCGGCCGCGCCGGTGCGGAGCGCCGGCAGGACCGCGATGCCCTTGACAATCCGGAAGGCGC
The DNA here is from genome assembly GCA_964628955.1 of uncultured Methylocystis sp. GTDB lineage: Bacteria > Pseudomonadota > Alphaproteobacteria > Rhizobiales > Beijerinckiaceae > CAZVMY01. Next base: position 2,951 of record CAZVMY010000292.1, on the reverse strand, counting down.
GCAGATCCGCGGCGACTTCGGCGTCGCGCGGCACGGCAATCATGTCGTCCTCGAACGCCGCCTTCACCGGCGGCATCTCCAGCCGGTAGAACTCCGGCGTGAATTTGACCTCGACCATCTGCGGCCCGAAGCGCTGCATGCCGCTCTCGGCGAGGCTGGCGCCGAGCCCGGTGGCATCCGTGCGGCCGCCGATGAAGCGCGGCAGTCCGGCGACCAGCGCGTCGCGGATTTGTTCCTGCTGCTGGAACGGGACGCGAGAAAGCTCGACCAGGAAAGGCACCACCCGCCGCATCAGCCGGGTGATCTGCATCGGGCACAGCACCGAGAGGTCGCGGTAGCGGCCGACGTCCATCCCGAAGCCGGTCATCAGGTTCTCGTCGAGGGTGGCTCTCATCACCGGCCGCAGTTCGTCGTCGATCCAGCGCTGCACCTCGCCGCGCCGGCGGTTTTCGGGCTCCATCGTGAATGTCTCGGGGAACGAGAGCCGGAGCACCGGCGCATCGTGCATCCGCGCCTCGATCAGCGGCCCCGGCAGCCAGACGCCCGAGCCCTGGCTCGGGATGCAGTAGAGTTCCTCGTCGGCGCCGTCCCGGTAATCGAGGATCAGCCGCTCGCGCCAGTCGGCCTCTTTTTCGGCTGTCCACTCTCCGTGCTTGTGGGCATTGAGCATGCAGATTCGCTCGTAGAGCCCGTCCTTCAGCGCGTCGTCGAGGTCGAACCGCACGAGACCGTAGTTGGCGCGGCCGGCGCGGATGTCGGTGATCGTCTGATTGAAAGGGTTATCGGCGCCGTTGTGGGTCGAGATCACCAGCACCTTGCCGCCCCAGATCAGGAAGGCCATGGCCGCCTTGAGCAGTTCGCCGAGGTTGTCGACGAACGCGGCCTCGTCGAGAATTGCGAATCCCTGCCGGCCGCGCAGCGAGCGGGGCTTCGAGCTGAGCGCCACGATCGAAAAGCCCGACGCGAAGTCGATCTTGAGCGCCTGGATGCCCTTCTCGGACCCGTCGTCGAACAAAATCTCGCCGATGCTGGAAACGGTCTTGTCGAACAGCCGTGCCCACATTGCGGCGGCGTCGATGAATTCCTTCGCCATGTCATGGCTGGTACCCATGTAGAGCGTGTCCATGCCGCCCGCGTTGCGTGGGCTGGCCGACAGCAGCACCGCGTCACCCGCCGCGCCCCAGGTGGCTCCGGTGCGGCGGCTCTTCTCGACGAACACCACGTCGTTGAGCTCGCACGCTCTGGTGACCATGGTCTGATAGCCGAGCAGCACGGGCGTCTCGCGCCAGTCCGCCGGCGTCGCGCGCCCCTGGGCCGTTCGGATCGCGACCCAGTCGTCACGGCTCGGCCGGAGCGTGACGTCGGGGACGAGCGCGACGTCGCTCATTCCCGCACCCCGAACAGCTCGCGCTTGAACTGCTCCTTGAGCTCCGGCGTGAGACCCTTGCTGGCAGCGACCTTGTCGATGACTGCGTCGGCCTGCTTGCGGAAGGTCGTGTTGATCAGCTTCTTGGTATCGGCCGACACCTTCTTGGCCTGCTCCGCCGATTTCAGGGCCGTGGCGAGGTTCGCTATCATCTCGGCCGTCTCGCCGTCGGCCCGCAGCCGGCCGGCGTTTTCGAGCATCTCGAACACCAAAGTCTTGATGGTCTCGGATACCAGGAGGGTCAGCTCCTCGTCGCCTCCGTCCTCGAATCTGCTGGCGAGCGCACCGGCCATCTCGCGCACCTCGCCGAGTCGGTGTGCCATCCGCGCCGTTCTGATGGCCGCCCGGTTGAACGCGGACCGGGAGATTTCGGGCAGGCCTCTGAGCCGGAGCCGCAGGTTGAGCTGGTCGCGGATCTCGTCCTGCGTGCGCTTGCGTTTCCGGATTTAGCCGAACGCCCAGACGACGTCTTCCTCCGCCTCGATCGGCAGCAGATCGATCGAGGACAGCCGCCCGCGCGTCCCGGTCACGTCAGCCGTCCCGGTCCGGCCGCTCGATCCCCTCGATTACGCCGCGTCGTTTGACGTGGTCGACGCCGGCGCGGGTGATCCGCGCGACGAGGACCGAGCCCGCCTCGGTGAGCGTGACGGCCTCGAGTTCGGCGAGCTTGCGCAACTGCGTGCGCACGTAATCCCGGCTGACCGCATAGCCGAACGTCTCGACGACGGGCACCAGCAGGCGGTCGTGCAAGGCGCCGTTGTCCTGCGCATCCAGCTCCCGGAGAATGATCAACCGGATGTCGCGGGCCTTGAACTCGCTGAAGTCGCTCACGACGCATCCTCGTCGGCGGGCGTGCGGCGCCGGCCGCGCATCGGCTTGGTTTGCTCGATCAGGTATTCCTGGATGCGGTCGAGCTGGTGATGCGTCGCCTTGTGGGCGGCCGAAAGCGCGGCGAGCTGGCCGTTGGCCCGCTCCATGGTGAGGCTGATCCCGTGCAGGTCCTCGCGCGTCGCCAGCGACGTCATAGACTGCTCGACGCGGGCGACGCGGCTGTCGAGCGCCCGATCGTCGTTGGAAAGCGAGCTGATCTTGCTGCCGACCTCGGCGATGCCCTTGTCGAAGTCCTTCTTCGTGGCGAACTGCGATTTCAGCCAGAGCACGGCGACGAAAAGGAGCGGCACCGACAGGGCGCTGACGACGGTCACCACGTCCTTGATCTGGCCCAGCCAGGGCATGTCGCTCACCGGTCCTTGCCTCCGTTGGCGAGGCAGAGCGCCCGCCACGCGGCGTTGTGCTTTTTCACGCCCTTGACGGTCGGCTCGGTGTCGCGGACCGACCAGGTGATGGGTGGCAGCACGGTGCAGCCGGCGTCAGTCCCGACGATGGCCGTCGTCGTCATGCAGCCGCCCAGGATCGCGAGCGAGAGCATCGTCGACAGCCTGCCGAGCGGTCTGAGCGCGTTTGATGCCATCGAGCGTCTCCCGTAGTCCTGCGGCCATGGCCCGGGCCGCCCCGGCGTCCTCGG
>CAZVMY010000291.1:0-4497 GCA_964628955.1 uncultured Methylocystis sp. | reverse complement strand
AGTGTTGTCTTGCCGAGACCTGGCGGACCGACGAACAGCACGTGGTCGAGCGCGTCCGCCCGCTGCCGTGCCGCCTCGATGTAGACGGCGAGATTGGTCCGCGCCTGTGCCTGGCCGACAAAATCGGCCAGCACCTGCGGCCGGATGGAGGCCTCCATCAGGTCCTCGTCGCGGCGTTCGCCGGAAATCAGGCGGGGGAGGGTGGTCATCGTGATCGATCGTCCGATGCGACACGCCTCATCCTGAGGTGCCCCGCGTGGCCGGGCCTCGATGGATGAAACGACGCCTGCCCGACCATCCTTCGAGGCCTCCGCTGCGCTGCGGCACCTCAGGATGAGGGCGTCGCGCGTCATCGACGCTCATAGCCGCAGTTCCGCCGGAATACCAAGGGCTGGACAGGCGGCATTATCGTATATACGGTAATAACGGGATGGACATCTCCTTCGATCCGGCGAAGCGGGCGCGGACGCTCGCCGAGCGCGGGCTGGACTTCGCCGACGTGGCGGAGGTGTTCTCGGGACCGTCCATCACCGGCCCCGATCCACGACAGGATTACGGCGAGCCCCGCATGATCACGGTCGGGCTGCTGAGAGGCCGCATGGTGATCGTCATCTGGACGCCCCGGAACGGGATGCGCCGGATCATCTCGCTGAGGAAAGCCAATGGACGGGAGCAAAGACGCTACGGCGACCGCCTCGTCGCCCGAGCCGAAGCCGGAATGGATCGATCCTGACGACGCGCCGGAACTCGAAGACGCGTGGTTCGCCGCCGCCGACGTCTATATCGGCGACCGGCTGATCAGCCGCGGCACCGGGCCGGAGGTGCCGATGCGCGGCCGGCCGCGGTCGCCGGACCGGAAGGTCGCCATGAGCATCCGGCTCTCGCCCGAGGTGGTGGAGTATTTCCGCGCGACCGGCCCCGGCTGGCAGACGCGGATCGATGCGGCGCTGAAGGAGTGGGTGGCGGGGAAGAAGGGTTGACGTCGCTCACCGCGCCATCTCCCTGAGCGCCAGCCGGATCAGCGCCTCCGCCTTCGGCGCCTCGCCCGCGCCCTTCATTACCGCCGCCACGGCGGCGCTCGCCTGCGGCTGGCCGTAGCCGAGGTTGACGAGCGCGGAGATCGCGTCCAGCGCCGGCGCCGGGGCGCGGTTCTCCTCCACTGCGCCCTGCAGGCGGATCACGGCCGGATCGACGCTGCCGAAGGCCGGCACCTTGTCCTTGAGTTCGGTCACGATGCGCTGCGCGAGCTTCGGCCCGACGCCGGGCGTCTGCGCCACCGCCGCCTTGTCGGAGAGCGCGATCGCCGAGGCGAGATCGGCGGGCTTCAGCGTCGAGAGGATCGCGAGAGCCACCTTCGTGCCGACGCCCTGCACGCCGAGCAGGATCCTGAACCACTCGCGCTCGACGTCGGCCGCGAAGCCGAACAGCCGGATCTGGTCCTCGCGGACATAGGTCTCGATGGCGAGCACAGCGGCTTCGCCCGGCCGGGGCAGGGCCTGGAGTGTGCGCGCCGAGCAGTGCACGACGTAACCCACGCCCTGCACGTCGACAATGACGAAGTCCTCGCCGTAGCTGTCGATCAGACCGCGCAGCTTGCCGATCACCCGGACCACCTCATGCTCTTCGTCCGGACAGGACTAGCAGATTCCCGCAAGGTCCCGGCAGGCGCTTCGCCGCATCGTTAGCGATGCTGGCGGTGATTCGCATGGCAGATCGCGATCGCCAGCGCATCGGCGGCGTCTTCCGTCTGCGGGTCGGCCCTCGGCAGCAGCACGCCGATCATCATGCGGATCTGCGCCTTCTCGGCGTGGCCGGCGCCGACGATCGCCTTCTTGACCCGGTTGGGCGCGTATTCGCCGATCGAGAGCCCGGCTTGCGCGGGCGCGAGCATCGCGACCCCCCGCGCCGCGCCGAGCTTCAGCGTGGCGCGCGCGTCCTTGTTCACGAAGGTTTCCTCGACGGCCGCCTCATGCGGCGCGTGTTCGAGGATCACTGCGGAGAGCCCCGCATGGATGATCCTGAGCCGTTCGCCGAGCGGCAGCGTGTCCTTTGGCTCGATCGAGCCGCAGGCGACGAACGTCAGGCGGCTGCCGGCGATCTCCACCACGCCCCAGCCCGTCTTTCTCAGACCGGGGTCGATGCCGAGGATTCGGAGCGTCGGCGTCATGGATGCGATCACGTCTTTGCGTTAGCGTGGGCACGTACTGGACGATAGGCATCGCCGACAGATGTCCACGCTCGTCCCGTCGTTCAGCGACCTCCCCGTCTCCGCAGCGGTCCTTCTGGGGCTCGGCGCACTGCTCGGCGGTCTCGTGCGCGGCTTCAGCGGGTTCGGCTTCGCGATGGTCTTCGTCCCGCTCGCGACCATCGCGATCGGGCCGGTCGCCGCGGTGGCGCTCATCTGGGTCGTCGATGCGCCCTTCGCCTTCCCGCTCGCGGCGCGGTCCGTGCGGCACGCCGAGTGGCGCGAGGTCCTGCCGCTTCTCGCGGCGGCGACGCTCACGCTGCCGGTCGGCGTCTGGGCGCTGGTCTGGCTCGATCCGCTGGTCGTGCGCTGGACGGTGGCGCTCCTCATCCTCGCCGCGGCGTGTCTGCTGGCCTCGGGCTGGCGCTATGCCGGTCGACCCGGCCTGCCGCTGTCGCTGACGACCGGCGGCATCTCGGGCTTGTGCAATGGGCTGGCCAGCCTCGGCGGCATGCCGCTGGCAGTGTTCTGGCTCGGCGCCCAGCGCAACGATCCCGCCCAGATTCGGCACAACATGATGACCTATTTCGCACTGAGCACCGTGGTGTCCGGCATCGTGCTGGTTGCCGGCGGACTCCTCGGCAGGGCCGCGGTGGCTCTGGCCCTTCCGCTGCTGGTGCCATATGCGATCGGGCTCCTGATCGGCAGCGGCGGCTTCCGCGTCGCGTCCGAGCGGACCTTTCGGCGGATCGCCTATGCGATCATCGGGCTCGCGGCGGTGCTGGCATTGCCGCCGCTGGATATTTGGCTGCGCGGCTGACGGACCTCAGGCGCCGAGCCGCGCCATCAGCGCCTCCGAGACCTCGAAGTTCGCGAAGACGTTCTGCACGTCGTCGTGGTCGTCGAGGCTGTGCATGAGCTTCAGCAGCTTCTCGCCGGCCTCGTCGTCGACGGCGATCGTGTTCTGCGGCCGCCAGGTCAGGGCGGACTTGCGCGGCGCGCCGAATTTCGCCTCCAGCGCCGCGGCGACCTCGGCCAGCGAGCCCTGCTCGCAGATCACGACATGGCCGTCGGCATCCGACGTAACGTCGTCGGCGCCGGCCTCGATGGCCGCGTCCAGCATTCCGTCGGCGCTCGCGACCTTCGCGTCGAACTCGATCTGACCGACCCGGTCGAACATGAAGGAGACGGCGCCCGTCTCGGCGAGGTTCCCGCCGGACTTGGTGAAGGCGGAGCGGATGTCGCCCGCGGTGCGGTTGCGGTTGTCGGTCATCGCCTCGACGATTACGGCGACGCCGCCCGGCCCGTAGCCCTCGTAGCGGATCTCATCGTAGTTTTCGGCATCGCTGCCGGATGCCTTCTTGATCGCCCGCTCGATGTTGTCCTTCGGCATGTTCTCGGCGCGGGCGGCGAGCACGGCCATGCGCAGGCGCGGGTTCATCGCCGGATCGGGCGTGCCCATCTTCGCGGCCACCGTGATCTCGCGGGCGAGGCGCGAGAACAGCTTCGAGCGCTGCGCGTCCTGCTTGCCCTTGCGGTGCATGATGTTCTTGAACTGTGAATGACCGGCCATGACCGACCTCCCGGGCGGACTGGGCGTCCGCGCGTTTTTCTGCAGTGTGGGAGCGGCTTATAGGCTGCGGCCGGCGGCAAATCCAGACGTCGGGAGCAGCGCCGTTCAGTTCCAGAAGTCCGGCTCGGCGCCCGAGAGTTCCGGCCCGAGCCGGACGGGAGCGACGGCGCCCGCGAGTCCGGTCCGGTCGTCGACCTCGACCGCAAGACCGCAGATGGTCGCTTCTCCCTCCGCGACCTCCATTCTCGTCAGCGGCGTCTTCTGCAGCCAGCGGCGAATCGGCTCGTGCCGGTCCATGCCGAGGATCGACTGGTAGTTCCCGGTCATCCCGGCATCCGACTGGTATGCGGTGCCCAGCGGCAGGATGCGGTGATCGGCCGTCGGCACATGCGTGTGCGTTCCGACCACGAGGGTCGCGCGGCCGTCGAGGAAATAGCCCATCGCCTGCTTCTCGCTGGTCGCCTCGGCGTGGACGTCGACCACGATGGCATCACAGCCGCTGCCCAGCGGACAGGCCTCGACCTCGCGCTCCGCCGTCCTGAACGGATCGTCCAGCGCATCCATGTACAGGCGGCCCATGACGTTGACCACCAGCACGCGGGCGCCCTTCTCCGTCTCGATCAGCGCCGCGCCACGGCCGGGGGTACCGGTCGGAAAGTTTGCGGGACGGATCAGTTTCGGCGCACGTTCGATGAAGACGAGGGCCTCGCGCTGGTCCCAGGAGTGATTGCCGAGCGTC
>CAZVMY010000290.1:0-4510 GCA_964628955.1 uncultured Methylocystis sp. | reverse complement strand
CGGTGACCCGCGCCAGCTCCGCCTTCAGGCGGCGGATCTCCGCAGCCTGGTCAACACCAGCCGACGCCGGTGGCTTCGAGAACTTCCGCTTCCAGGCGTAGAGCGAGTGCTGGCTCACGCCGAGCCGCTTCGACACCTCTGCAACTGGGTAGCCCCGCTCCGTGATCTGCGCGACCGCGTCACGCTTGAAATCGTCCGTAAAATGACCGGGCCCCATCATGGCCTCCTTGCCTCAAAATAAGGGAAGAAGGCGTCCACAAATCTAGGGGCTATTCATCGAGCGTCAGATCCGCGACGGCGCGGCGGAGCCGGGCGTTCTCGGCCTCAAGCTCCTTCATCCGTCTCACCTGATCCGTCTTCAGGCCGCCGAACTCACGGCGCCCACGGTAGTAGCTAACCTCCGTTACGCCGATCGAGCGGATCGCATCGGCAACAGATTGCCCCTGCGAGACCAGCACATCGACCTGGCGCAGCTTCGCGACGATCTCTTCGGGCTTGTGGCGCTTCTTCGGCATATCGGTCCTCCTGTCTGCCAAAAGACATAGTTCAGGGTGGACCAATTCAACGGGGGTGGATCATGCGGAAGGGCTCGCAAAGAGGCTCGATCAGGGCGTGGTAGTGGAAAACAAGGGCGGTGCCGGAGGTAATATCGGAGCAACGTCCGTAGCGAATGCGGACGGCGACGGCCAGATTATTCTACTGACGACAACAGGAATCCACTCGATTAGTCCGTCGCTGTACAAAACACTGCCATTTGACCACATAAAAGACTTCAAACCGATTGCTCCCGTCGTAGACGCTCCCAACGTCATACTCGTTCGGAACACGCTTCCCGTAAAAACCCTGGACGAGCTGGTTCGATACGCGAAAGACAAGCCTGGGGCTTTAAACTTGGCGGTCCCCGGCAATGGGACATCGCCCCATCTTGCTGCTGAGTTGCTGAAGTCGATTGCCAAAATCGATTTAACCAACGTGACTTACCGTGGCGGGGCGCCTGCGTTCAGCGACTTGGTAAGCGGGCAGGTAGATCTCCTGGTTGATGCGGTTACCACAGCGACGCCCCACATCAACGCAGGGACCGTTCGCGCGCTTGCCGTCACGAGCAAGACGCGGAGCCCCCTCCTTCCGACGGTTCCGGCGACAGCCGAAACAATCCCTGGTTACGAAATGAATGTCTGGTGGGGCTTGATGGCGCCTTCAAAGACACCCGGCAGCATCGTTGACCGGTTGAATTGCGAGAATGCTGTGGCCGTCTCGCGCAGTTCATGAGGTAGGCTTCGACAGTCCCACCGCATCAAGGCATCTCAATATCTCGCTATAGGCGACGCAACGCGACTCACTGACGATCGCGCACGATAACTTGCCGCATGGTCCTCCCTTGAAAAGATCTCTTGCTTGCCGTTCTCGCGTCTGAGAGACATTCGATAGAGCTTGTTGGTGACGTATTAGGGGGCGTTGCTACGTGACCATCGTTTTTCCGGTCCTTCGGCGCCTGAGCGTCGATGGCTACGAGCTATACCGGCCTGCGAATTCGAATGGCATAAATCACGCCTTCACCCGCGGTGTCCACGTAATCGCGGGGATCAATGGCCTAGGGAAGACCACACTGCTGAACATCATCTATCGGGCCCTGCTTGGTCCGAAGGATATGAGCAAAGAGGACGGTGGCTTGGCCTCGACGCAGCACAAGCTCGTCGACTGGCGCAACAAGAAGTATTTTCGTGCTCGCGTACGCGACGGGGCTCGTTACGCCACCTTGACTGCTGAAATCACGTTCGGCGCTCGGCTTCTAACGGTGAAGCGGTCGCTCGCCACGCTTGAGGTTCAATTCCTGTCGTTGGACGGCGTGCCGGAGGAAACGACTACGCAGGACCGTTATGAGGAACTAGTCGTCGAGTTGTCCCGGACCGCCAGCTATTTCGATTTTTTTGCAATCCTGCGCTTCCTGATCTTCTTCCTTGAGGATCGGCCGGAACTGATATGGGACAGGCGGTCTCAGTTCGACATGTTCCGCCTGCTCTTTTACGATCGTCAGGCTGCCGGAGCTGCCGCTACAGCCTACGACGATGTGCAGAAATTCGACAGCCAATACCGAAACGAGCGTGTTCCGATCCGCGCGGCGCAGGAGGAGCTTGCCCAGTATGATGCCGCCGAGCAGTCCGGCGCGGCGGCCGAGATCAGAGGACTGCGCCGTGCTCTTGTCGCCGCGCAGGAGAAGGATGCGGAGTTCGCAGAGGCGATTGAGCTTGCCCGATCCGTGCACGAAGGCACGAAGCTCCGGCGCGAGAAGTCGCGACTGGATCTCGAGGAAGTCCGCCGCGCATTCGAGTATGAGCAGGAGCTCTTCTACCAGGATGTCTTTCCGGATGTCGCTGCCACGGCGGAGCATGTCTTTCTGAATCTCGCGGCCGGCGGCGGCTGCCTGGTCTGTGGAAACAAGTCAGCCGAAGCCGCCGACAGGCTGCGCGAGCTCGCTGCGAAGCATCGATGTCCGATCTGCGAGAGCCTCCCCGCACAGCAGGAAAACCTGGTAAGCCATGCGACCTTCAGCCAGAAGCGGCTTGACCACGCGTCGAAGGAGGTGGATTCGCTCAGGGACGAACTGCAGAGGCTGGATCAGGAGCTGGAAGCCGCGGCGAAAGTTCTGCGCGGCCACATCGAGGAGCGCGGGGCCTCGGTCGAGGAATTGAGTGCACTTCAACGCAAACTCGCGGCGTTGCAGCGCCAAGCTTCCCCTGACGTGCTTGACGCCCTGGTCGCTGACGACGAAGAGCAGGTTGCTTTCAAGCGGAAGTATGTCGAACAAGGCGAGGGCCGGCTTTCGTCCATCATCGCATCGCGCACCAGCGCCGAAGTGACCTACCGGGCCCTCAAGGACGGGCAGCAGCAGCGGCTCTCCGACAAGCTCGCGGTGGTGAAGAAAGCCTTCGCCCGGATCGCCAAATACCTGCTGGCCGAGACGTGCCTGCTTAGGGATGGCAAGGACAGCCGTAGGATTGGCCAGGAGGGTGAAACCTTCGATTTCCCGATTCTGGAAGTCATGATGAGCTCTGCGGTGTTTTCCGGGGGCACCAGTCCGCGCGAGGATGTGACCTCCGTATCGGAATCGCAGCGGGAGTTCATCGATCTGGCTTTCCGCATGGCTCTGATGGAGGCCGCAGCAGAGGATCGCAGCCCGACGATGCTCGTGCTGGAGACGCCGGAGGCCAGCCTCGACAGTCTGTTCGTAACGGAAGCCGGCGCCTTGTTCCGGGAGTTCGCGTCGGGTGGCGAGCCGATGGGGAACGTGTTCATCGCCAGCACCAATCTCAACGATGAGAACATGATCCCAGCCTTGTTCGGTGCGAGGCTTCCGCCACCTGTGGAGCCGGTCAGGGAAGATGATGAAAACCTTCTGGGGTCGGACATTGTGGCACGAGAGCGAGTTGACGCACCGATCCTGCCGGTCGAGGAGCGAAGCGCGCATGTGATCAATCTGCTTGAGCTGGCTCTGCCGAACGCAGCACTGCGCGCGCACAGGACTTACTACGAGGACAAGCTACGCGCCGCGGTATACCAAGACGTTCGTGAAGATCAGCGGCCTTCGGGGCCGATCGGCTCTCATGGCAAAGGCGCTGGCGAAGTCGACCGCGGGTCCGCCCAGCCATGAGCCAGCGACGCGGTGTCCTCGCTGCGCGGATGTGGTTGCTGACGCTGCTCGACGCTGCGGAGCGCATCGGCATCGCTCCCTTGTCGGCGCAGCGGCTTCACCGGCTGGTCTATCTCGCCAATGCAATGGCGCCCGTCTACGATCTGCTCACGCCCGACGGGTATCTCCTGAAGTACAAGCGGGGACCTTTCTTTCCCGAGGTCCAGTGGGACATCGATCGCGTCTGCGCGCAGGGGCTTGCGGCTGCTTCCAACCTGAAAACGCTCCGGGACGACCTTGGTTGGTGGTTCGAAGCTGACTACAGCCTCACGGCAACAGGAATGAGTGCAGTCGATAAGGCGTTGCAGCTGTCGGAGATGGCTAAGAAGGCGAGCTATTTGAGGGAAGTCGTCCGCGCCTTTGCAGGGGTCATCAAGGACGAGGAGCCCCCTAAAGCGGCAGATGACCTCGTTCTGGTGGACATCAGCTACGATCGCGCTGACGCCGAGGGCCCAATCGATTTCGATACGGCGTCGCGCAATCTGACCGTGCTCGCGGCTGACGCGATCGCTCGTCGCGTCGACAAGGAGGCCGCCAGCCGACGTCAGACAATTCATGTCTATTTTCGCTACCTGGACAAGGTGTGGGATCGCGAGCAGGAGCGAGCCCGTGCCTGATAACGACGCTCTGATTGCTGAATTGCTTGACGCCGATGTCGTTGGATCTTTGCAGGGGCACGCAGGCGGGCCGTCATTCCCGGCATCGGATGAAGGGCTCGAGGCCCAATTCTTCTCCAGTGCACATAGGTTCTTCCGGGATTGGCTCGACGACAAGGGAGGGAGCAAGGAAGGCGCCGCGCCGTGCGTCGTCATCCTGTCGCGT
>CAZVMY010000289.1:0-4513 GCA_964628955.1 uncultured Methylocystis sp. | reverse complement strand
CCATCCGGGATTTCGACCGGCTGGTCAGGGACGTGGGCGCGGTCATGGAGCGGGCGCAGGCGCTCAACGCGGCCGGGACTCCGCTGCGGCTGAATGCGCCATGGTGGGTCTGGAACCTCTTGGGCGAGCAGGCCGTCTTCCTGCTGCGACGAAGCTGACGTTCAGGCGGTGCCGGCCTTGCGATTGCTCGGGACGAGGACCGGATTCGCGGCCGGTAGCAGCCGCGCCAGCCGCCGCGCCGGCGCCGGGCGCCAGACCTGCTTCGTCGCCTCGATCACGTGAACGCCGGCGAACGGCAGGGCGAGCGTCGCGCCGACGCGATCCCAGACGGCAGCCGAGCGCAGCAGGAAGCGCGAGCGCACGGGCGGCACGTACAGCGCTTCACCCCACGACACGGGCGTGAACAGCGCGGCCCGCATCAGGCTGGTGATCTGGCCCCTGCTGAAGGGCTGGCCGTGGCCGAACGGCGTGTGATCTGTCCGCGCCCAGAGGCCGGCGCGATTGGGCGCCACGACGAGAATGCGGCCGCCGGGCGACAGGACGCGCCACAGTTCGTTCATCAGCGCCTCGGGGCTTTCCGCCACCTCGAGCGCATGCGCGACGATGATCCTGTCCAGCGCGCCATCGCGCACCGGAAGCTCCAGCGTAGAGACGAGCGCCGAGGCCGAGAGGCCGGTGGACGGCCAGTTCACCACGCCCTGCCGTCCCGGCATGAACGCCAGCGCCCGGTTGGCGCGGTCCCGGAACGGGCCGAGATAGGGTGTGGCATAGCCCAGCCCCATCAGCGCGAAGCCGCTCATGCCCTCCCAGCGCGCGCGGATGGCGTCGAGCACCAGACGACGGACCACGCCGCCGAGCGGGGTCGCGTAGAAGCTTCTGAGATCGACGATATCGAGCGCCATGACGTGAGCAGATAGGACCCCTGTCGCCGCGTCCTGTCTCGCGGATCGACGGGGCAGCCGCCGTTTGATAGCACGGCGCAGGGCGGGCCGAAGCAGAAGTTCACTATCAGCGAGGGGCCATGGCGGCGATCATCAGGCAGTTCCTGTCGCGCAGCGACAATTTCAGCGTGCTGGTGCACGACCCGGCGACGGCCGCGACCGCGGCGATCGACGCGCCGGAAGAGGCCGCGATCCGCGCCGCGCTGGACGCGACCGGCTGGCAGCTCACGGACATTCTCGTCACCCATGAGCACCTCGATCATGTCGAGGGCATCCCGGCGCTGAAGGCGGCGTTCGGCTGCCGCGTCATCGCGCCCGCGAAGGCGACGCAGGTGCCGATGGTCGACGTGACCGTCGCCGAAGGCGATCGCGTCGCGATCGGCGAGATCGAGGTGAGCGTGTTCGAGACGCCCGGCCATTGCCCCGATCACGTGTCGTACTGGCTGGATCGCGAGCAGACGCTCTTCGCGGGCGATACGCTGTTCGCGCTCGGCTGCGGCCGGATCCTCGGCTCGACGGCCGCCGATCTCCATCGATCGCTGATGCGGCTGGCCGAGTTGCCGGACACGGCCGCAGTCTATTGCGGGCACGAATATACCCTCGGCAACGCGCGCTTCGCCGTCACAGTCGACCCGACCAATGCCGAACTCATCGCGCGCGCGGCCGAGGTCGAGGCCTTGCGCGCGGCCGGCGCGGTCACGCTGCCGACCACGATCGGGATCGAGAAGCGCACCAATCCCTTCCTGCGCACTGCCGATCCGGCCGTTCAGGCTGCAGTCGGCATGGCCGGCGCCCGGCCGGTCGAGGTCTTCGCGGAGCTGCGCGAGCGGAAGAACCGGTTCTGATGGCAGCCGCTGACCTCTCCGCCCGCGACATCATCCGCCGCCTCGACCTCAGGCCTCATCCCGAGGGTGGGCACTATCGCGAGACGTTTCGCGATACACGTCTCGTCGAGAACGGACGGGTGGCCTCGACGGCGATCCTGTTCCTGCTGGCGAAGGGCGAGGTCTCGGAGTGGCACCGGGTCGATGCCGTCGAGGTCTGGCACTGGCATGCAGGCGCGCCGCTGGTGATCAGCGTCAGCGCGAACGGTCACGATGCTTCCGCCCATCACCTCGGGCCAGACATCCTCGCCGGGCAGCGGCCGCAGTTCGTGGTGCCGGCGGGCTGGTGGCAGACGGCGACGTCGCTCGGCGCCTGGACGCTGGTCGGCTGCACCGTGGCGCCCGGTTTCGATTTCGCGGGCTTCGAGCTGGCGCCGCCCGGATGGCGGCCGACCCCGCGCCAGCCCGGCTGACGGCCGATGACGGATCTAGCGCTGGTCGCGGCCTGCGAGGAGCGAATCGTCAGCTGCTGGCCGGCGCTGCGCACGCTGATCGCCGGCGACTGGGTGATCCGGATGGCGAACGGCTATTCCGGCCGCGCCAACTCGGCCTCGGCGCTCCGGGCCGGCGCCAGGCTCGATGACTATGATCTCGACCGCCTGATCGGGCTCTACCGCGCCACCGGCGCGCGGGCCGCGATCCGGCTGACGCCGCTGGCCGATCCCGCGCTCGCCGGGCTGCTCGAGACGCGGGGCTGGACCTGCGACGACCGGTCGATCGGCATGCTGGGCGCGCTGGAAGCCGGTCGATTCGTGGCCGATCCCGCCGTCACGCTGAGCGAGGCGCCGACGGCCGGCTGGGTCGCGGGCGTCTGCGCCCTGCAGTCGCCGGACAAGCAGGATGCCGCGACGTTCGGCGCGATGATGGCCTTGCTCACCGTTCCCGCGCGGTTCGCGACGCTGGTGCTGGACGACCGTCCGGTCGCCTTCGGCATGGCGGCCGCGGATCGCGGGATGATGGAGATCGGATCGATCATCGTCGATCCCGCGTGGCGCGGGCGAGGCTTCGGCCGGCGGCTCGTCGAGAGCCTGCTCGCCTGCGGCCCGGCGCTCGGTGCCGGCAGCGTGTTCCTGCAGGTCGACGGCGCCAACGCGACCGCGCGCGGGCTCTACCGGAGCCTCGGCCTGCGCGATCTCTATCCGTATGGCCGCTACGAGGCGCCGGACGACCGCGGGCCAGGCGTCCGGGTCGCGACGACGGCGCCCGCGACGATGAGCAGGCAGGCGAGTGCCAGCCCGAGGCCCGGCTGCGCGTAACCGGCCAGAACCAGCACGAGCGTCGAAAGAACCGGCGTCGCATAGCTCGCGACGCCGAGCAGGCGGATGTCGCCCCGCTTCATGCCGACGTCCCAGAGGAAGAACGCGGCGCCGACCGGACCGAGGCCGAGGCCGAGCACGGCGAGCCACGGCATCGCGCCCGACGGCCAGGCCGTCGATTCGAACGCTACGTGGCCGAGTGCCGACAGCAGCATGGTGGCGAGGCAGAAGCCGGTGACGGCGGCGGTCGGCACGCCTGCCATCAGGCGTGACAGGACCGAGTAGCTCGACCAAATCAGGGCGCAACCGAGCGCGGCGGCATAGCCCGTGAGATGCGCCGGATCGAAAGACGGTCCGCCGTCGCGGCTGGCGGCGAGGACGACCACGCCGGCGAAACCCAACGCAGCGCCGATCAGATGCCGGGCTGACAGGCGTTCGCCCGGCAGCGCGGAGGCCATCAGGACGATCAGCAGCGGCCAGAGATAGGCGATCAGCCCGGCTTCGGCCGGTGGCGCGCGCTTCAGCGCGGCAAAGTACAGCGCGTGATAACCGAACAGGCCGAAGATGCCGAGCGCCCAGACGCGCGGCGGCTGGCGAAACACGGACACGGGCGTCCCCGTCCTGCGCATGACCGCGAGTCCGACGAGGCTGGCGATCGCGAAGGTCAGGCCTGCGAGCTGGAACGGCGGCACGTCCCCCGTCGCTGCCGTCAGCAGGGCGAGGACCGACCACAGCAGGATCGCGCCAAACCCGGCGAGGGTCGCGCGCGAGATCCGGCCCGCCGGCCGAAGTTCAGCCGTTTGCGTAATACTGGCCACCGTTCATCGTGAGGATAGCGCCGTTGAAGAAACCGGCGTGCTCGCCCGCGAGATAGGCGACGGCGCCGGCGACTTCGGCGGCCGTGCCGAGGCGGCCTGCGGGGATCATGCCGATGATCTTCTGCAGGACGTCCGGCGGTACGGCCTGAACCATCTCGGTGTCGATGTAGCCGGGGCAGATGCAGTTCACAGTGACGCCCTTGGCCGCGCTCTCCTGCGCCAGCGCCTTCGTGAAGCCGATCACGCCCGCCTTGGCGGCGGAATAGTTGGTCTGGCCCATCTGGCCCTTCTGGCCGTTGATCGAGGAGATGTTGACGATCCGCCCCCAGCCGCGCGCACGCATGCCGTCGATCACGGGCTTCGTCATCGTGAACATGCTGTCGAGATTGGTGCGGATCACCGCGTTCCACATCTCCAGGCTCATGCGATGCAGCATCGCGTCGCGGGTGATGCCGGCGTTGTTCACGAGAATGTCGATCGTGCCGTGCTCGGCCGCGATCGCCTTCAGGCCTGCGTCGCAAGCTGCGGCATCGGCGACGTCCCACCTGTGCACGCCGATACCGGTCTCTCCTTTGAAGCGGGCGGCGGCCTCGTCGTTCCCGGCATAGATCGCG
>CAZVMY010000288.1:0-4516 GCA_964628955.1 uncultured Methylocystis sp. | reverse complement strand
ATCGGCATGACGGCGCCGCCGATCGGGCTCAACGTCTTCGTGGTCAGCGCGGCCGCGCGCGACGTGCCGGTGACCGCGATCTACCGCGGCGTGCTGCCCTTCGTGCTGGCTGACGTGGTCCGACTTGCGCTGGTCGTGGCCTTTCCGGCGCTGGCGCTGTATCTCCTGACCATCTTTCCCTGATCGACGGAGCGGGTATGGTTCTGGGTGTGAAGGTCGAGAACGTGGCGATCGACGAGCTTCGGCAGGGCCTTGCCGACGGCTCGATCCTGCTGGTGGACGTGCGCGAGCCGCACGAGTTCGCGGCAGGGCACATCCCCGGCGCCCATCTCATGCCGCTGTCGACGTTCGATCCCGACGATCTGCCGGATGCGGCCGGACGGCGGATCGTCTTCTCCTGCGCCGCCGGCATCCGCTCGGTGAAGGCGCTTGAGATCGTCCAGGCAGCCGGATTGCCGCTGACCGAGCATTACCAGGGCGGCTTCAAGGACTGGGCGATGCACGGCGAGCCGGTCGAAATCTAGGCCCTGCGAGAGGGCAGCGTCATCGCGCTGCATTGCGGGAGACGGACGGTCACCCCATAGTCTACGGCCAATCGGAGCAAGCCATGAACGCGATCGTCACCCCCGTCGCCCCGAAGAAGTTCGGGCTGGGCCAACCCGCGCGCCGTGTCGAGGACGTCCGCCTGACCAAGGGCGAGGGCCGCTACACGTCCGACATCGTGCCGGCGGGCGCGCTGGTGGGGTACGTCCTGCGCAGCCCGTTCGCGCATGCGACGGTCACGGTGACCGATACGGCCAGGGCGCGCGCGATGCCGGGCGTCCAGGCGGTCTATACCGCGAAGGACGTGGCGCATCTGGGCGGCGTGCCGTGCCTCGCGCCGATGAAGACGGCCGACGGCAAGACGATGAAGCCGCCGGTCTGCCCGCTGCTGGCGGTGGATCACGTGGCGCATGTCGGCGATGCGGTGGCCTTCGTCGTCGCCGACACCATCGAGCAGGCGAAGGATGCCGCCGAGGCGATCGAGGTCGATTACGGCAGTCTGCCCGCCGTCACCGACATCCAGGCCGCGATCGCGCCGGGCGCGCCGACGGTCTGGCCCGTAGCGCCGGACAACGTCGCCTTCGACCAGAGTCTCGGTGATCCGAAGAAGGTTGACGCGGCCTTCGCCAGGGCGGCGAGGGTCGTCTCGCTCACGGTCGAGAACAACCGCGTGGTCGCAAATTACATGGAAACGCGCGCCGCGACCGGCGCCTACGATCCGGCGAGCGGGCGCTACACGCTCACCTTCGGCAGCCAGGGCGTTCATTCGGCCAAGGACAACATCGCGAAGAACATCCTGAAGATCGATCCGGAACGGCTGCACGTGCTGACGCCGGACGTCGGCGGCGGCTTCGGCACCAAGGGCTTCGTCTACCGCGAATATCCGCTCGTGCTGTTCGCGGCCGAAAAGCTCGGCCGTCCGGTCTCCTGGGTCCAGGAGCGGACCGAGCATTTCCTTTCCTGCGCCCAGGGCCGCGACAATCTTTCCACGGCCGAGTTGGCTCTCGATTCGCGCGGAAAAATCCTTGCCATGCGCGTCGACATCTACGGCAACCTCGGCGCCTATGCCTCGCAGTACGGGCCCTACATCCCGTGGCTCGGCGGCACGATGGCGACGGGCTGCTACGTTGTGCCGGCGCTCAGCGTCCGGGTGCGCGGCGTCTACACCAACACGGTGCCGGTCGATGCCTATCGCGGTGCCGGGCGGCCGGAAGCGGCCTATCTGCTCGAGCGGCTGATGGACCACGCCGCCCGCGAGATCGGCATGACGCCCGAAGCCTTCCGCGTGAAGAACTTCATCAAGCCGTCGGCCATGCCCTACAAGACGCTGACCGATCGCCGCTACGACGTCGGCGAATTCGAGAACGCCATGCGCGCGGCGCTGGAGCAGGCCGACCAGGCCGGCTTCAAGGCGCGGCTGAAGGCGTCGAAGAAGGCCGGCAAAGCCCGTGGCTTCGGCTTCGCGAGCTACATCGAATGCACCGCCTGGGGCTCCGGCGAACAGCCCGAGGTGATGATCGGGAAGGATGGCTCGGTGACGGTGCTCATCGGCACGCAGTCGAACGGCCAGGGGCACGAGACGGCCTATGCGCAGGCCGTCTCCAACGCGCTCGACCTGCCGCTGGAGCGCATCAAGGTCGTCCAGGGCGACAGCGACCGGATCAAGACGGGACACGGGACCGGCGGCTCGCGCTCTATCCCCGTCGGTGCCGTCGCGGTGGTGCGCGCCAGCGAGAGCCTGGCCGAACGGCTGAAGGAACTCGCGGCCGACAAGCTGGAGACCGCATTCGCCGATCTGGAGATCGCGGACGGCCACGTGCGGGTCGCCGGCACCGACCGCGCGCTCAGCTATGCCGAGATCGCGGCGCTGCCTGCGGCGACGCCCGAACTCCTCACCGCGACCGATGAGTTCGTGCCGCCGGATGCCACGTATCCCAACGGCACGCACGTGGCGGAAGTGGAGGTCGATCCCGAGACCGGCATGATCACGATCGCGCGCTACACCGTGGTCGACGACTTCGGCATGGTCGTGAATCCGCTGCTGCTCGCCGGGCAGGTGCACGGCGGCATCGTGCAGGGCATCGGCCAGGCGCTGCTGGAGCAGGCCGTCTACGACGCGAGCGGCCAGCTCCTGACGGCGTCGTTCATGGACTACTGCATGCCGCGCGCCGACGACGTGCCCTCGATCGATTTCGGGACGCGCAACGTGCCCTCGACCACCAATCCGCTCGGCATCAAGGGCGCCGGCGAGGCAGGGTCCATCGGGTCGTGTCCTGCGGTGATGAACGCGGTCGTCGACGCGCTGGACCGGGCCTATGGCATCCGGCACATCGACATGCCGGCCACGCCCGAGCGCGTCTGGGCGGCGATTGCGGCGGCGCACACGAAGGTTTGAAGAGACGCAAAGCCTGGAGTCTTTCTCATGTCGTCCAAAAGGGTGACGGTGGGGCGAGGGTTATTTCGCCCGAGGGAACATCCGGACATGAAGCGTCTCGTCATCCTTTCCGCCTTCGCGCTCTGCGCGACCGGGTTCGTCGCGCAGGCCCAGCAGGACGTCATCAAGGCTCGCCAGGACCTGATGAAGGCCTCCCTGCAAGCCGCCCGTCCGACGTTCGGCATGCTGCGCGGCCAGGCGCCGTACGATGCGGCTGTGGTGCAGAATGCCCTGACGGTGCTGGAGGACTCTGGCAAGAAGGCCCCCGCATTATTCCCCGAGACCTCGAAGACCGGCGACACGAATGCGTTGCCCGCCATCTGGGAGCGCAAGGCCGAATTCAACGGGCTCTTCGCGAAGATGGCGCAGGACGCCGCGGCCGCCAAAGGCAGGATCACCAGCGAGGCGACCTTCAAGGCCGAGTATCCGAAGGTCGTGGGCACCTGCCAGACCTGCCACGACTCGTTCCAGAAGCCGAACTGACGACGGACCGGCACAGTCGAGCGCCGATCCGTCATGATTCGCCGGCTTCTCGCCGCGGCCGGGCTGGTGACCGTACTCGGCGCCGGCTCCTTCGTCGCGCTCACGAACCCTGCCTTGCAGTCGGCGGGCACCGAAACGGCGACCGCCCGTCAGCCGGATCTGCAGGTCGGCGAGGTGCTGTTCAACGCCGGCGGCTGCGTCTCCTGTCACGTGACGCCCGGTCAGAGCGACCGGACGCGGCTCGGCGGGGGGCTGGCGCTCAAGACCCCGTTCGGCACCTTCAACGTGCCGAACCTCTCCCCCCATCCGACCGACGGCATCGGCGCGTGGTCGGTGCAGGATTTCGTGCGGGCGATGCGCGGCGGGGTCTCGCCGCGCGGTGAGCATTATTATCCGGCCTTCCCCTACACCTCATACCAGCGCATGAGCGCGACCGAGCTGGCCGACATGTTCGCCTATCTCAGGACACTGCCCGTCGTGCCGGGCCGCGCCCCGCCGCATGATCTGCCATTCCCGTTCAGCTTTCGGCAGGGCCTCGGGCTATGGAAACTCGCGTTCCTCGACGGAAGGCCGTTCCAGCCCGATCCGGGCAGGTCGGCGGAGGTCAACCGCGGCGCCTTCCTCGTCGAGGGGCCCGGCCATTGCGGCGAATGTCACAGTCCCCGGAACATCGCGGGCGCGATCATCGACGGCCGGCGCTACGCCGGAGGCCCCGACCCGGAAGGCGGCGAGGGAACGACCCCCAACATCACGCCCCATGCCTCCGGGATCGCCGGCTGGACCGAGGACGATCTGGTCGAGATGCTGACCACCGGCAAGACGCCGAACTTCATCAGCGTCAGCGGCTCGATGCGCTCCGTCGTCGCCAACACCGCGCGACTGCCGGACGCCGACCGGCGGGCGATCGCGCGCTATCTCCTCTCGCTCCCGCCGCGTCCCGCCGAAACGGCGCGAAAGACGAACTGACCAAACTGATCAACGGGTCGGTCAAGCTGCCCAGTACGGGACATAGCGTGCATTGCGGCGACCCTGTTTCGGATCCGCCGGCGCGATGCG
>CAZVMY010000287.1:0-4519 GCA_964628955.1 uncultured Methylocystis sp. | reverse complement strand
GCGGCCTTCCATCGAGAGGCCGCGGATCGCCTCGCCGGCGAACTCGATCACGTGGACGGTGCCGCCGGCGGTGCCGATCTTGCCGATGATGGCGAGGATAACGTCCTTGGCGGTGGCGCCCGGCGCCAGCGCGCCGTCGACCCTGACCAGCATGTTCTTTGCCTTGCGCTGGATCAGCGTCTGCGTGGCCAGCACATGCTCGACCTCGGAGGTGCCGATGCCATGCGCCAGTGCGCCGAACGCGCCATGCGTCGAGGTGTGGCTGTCGCCGCAGACGATGGTTGTGCCGGGCAGCGTGAAGCCCTGCTCCGGACCGACCGCGTGCACGATACCCTGTCGCCGGTCGCGCTCGTCGAAATACTCGACGCCGAATTCGCGCGCGTTCTCGGCCAGGGTCTCGACCTGGATCCGGCTCTCCGGCTCGGCGATCCCGGCTGACCGATCGGTGGTCGGCACGTTGTGATCGACGACCGCCAGCGTCTTCTCGGGGTGGCGGACGCGGCGGCCGGTCAGGCGCAGGCCCTCGAAGGCCTGTGGGCTGGTCACCTCGTGCACGAGATGGCGATCGATGTAGAGCAAGCAGGTGCCGTCCGGCTGCGTGTCGACGACATGGTCGTCCCAGATCTTGTCGTAGAGCGTGCGGGGCTTGGTCATGGTCCTGATCTTTCGCGCGGCCTTCGCCGAGGCGGCGGACAATGCGTCAGAGCAGGCGCGTTCGCAACCGTCGGCCGAACCGGTCCCTAGCCATCGACGGTGTCACGCCCGATGACGTCCGCGATGGCCGCGACCGTCAGCGTGAGGAAGATCAGGACGAGGCCCAGCGCCAGGGCGAGGGCGAGATCGCCCCGGCTGGTTTCCAGCGCGATCGCGGTCGTCATGGTGCGGGTGTGGCCGCGGATGTTGCCGCCGACGACCAGAATCGCTCCGACCTCCGAGATCGCGCGACCGAAGGCGGTGAGAAACGCCGTTGTCAGACCGCTGCGGGCCATTGCCAGCAGCTCGAACAGCCGCCGCCCGCCGCCTGCCCCATCGAGCTGGAGCGCGCCGCCATAACGCCGCCACGGTCCTTCGCAGGCCCGGCAGACGAGCGCCACGATGATCGGCAGGGTGAGGATGAACTGCGCGACGATCATGCCGCCCGGGCTGAACAGCAGGCCGAGGAACCCGAGCGGCCCGCTGCGCGACAGCGCGAGATAGGCGAGCAGGCCGACGACTACCGGCGGCAGCCCGAGCAGCCCGTTGACGAACACGAGGACCGCGCGGCGGCCGCGAAAGGACGACACGGCGAGCGCGGCGCCGAGCGGCGCGCCGATGGCGAGCGCCAGTAGGGTCGCGGTCAGGCTGACCCGGAGCGACAGGCCGATGATCGCGAGAAGTTCCCGATCACCGGAAACGATCAGTTCGCCGGCGAGGCCGAAAGCCCGGGCGGCCTCCTCCATCGCTCAGCTCGAGGTCGGCGGCGCGCCGACGAAGAACAGCTGCTCGCCGTTGATCCGGAACGACGCGATCGCCGCGCGCCCGGCCGCCGAGGTCAGCCACTCGTGCCAGACCTTGGCGTCGGCCGCCTTGACGTGCGGTCCCTTCACCGGATTGACCAGGATCGAGCCGTAGGGGTTGGCCAGGGCGGCATCGCCTTCCGCGAGGATCGCGAGGCCCTGCCGGTTCGAGAAATTCGCCCAGGTCGCCCGGTCGGTCAGGACATAGGCGCCGAGGCCGGCGGCAGTATTGAGGGTCGGTCCCATGCCGGTGCCGAGCTCGCGATACCAGCTCCCCTGCGCGGCCTTCACGTCGACCCCCGCTGCCTGCCAGAGGCGCAACTCGGTGCGGTGCGTCCCGGAATCGTCGCCGCGTGAGGCAAAGGGCGCCTTTGCCATGGCGACCTTCCGGAAGGCGGCTGTCGCGTCCCTCAACCCCTTGATGCCGGCCGGATCGGCCGACGGCCCGACGACGACGAAATCGTTGTACATGACGTCGCGGCGATCGACGCCGTGGCCGGCTGCGACGAACGCGTCCTCGCCCTTCCGGTCATGCACCAGCACGGCATCGGCGTCGCCTTTGGCGCCGATCGCCAGCGCCTGCCCGGTGCCGACGGCGACGACCCGGACCTCGATCCCGCTCTGCTGCCGGAAGAGCGGCAGGATATGGCCGAACAGCCCTGACTGCTCGGTCGAGGTCGTGGAGGCCACGGTGATGAACCGCTGCTGCGCCGTGGCTTGTCCTGGCAGCCACGCCCCGAGCGCGACCAACGCGCACGTCAGCACAAAAAGACGTCTCGTCATCGTGATCCTCCCCGGCCGCTCGTGGCGGACGACCGCCCGGCACCATGGCGACGTTTGTACACGCGGCCCCGCCCCTGTATAAGCCCCGCACTCCGGGTCAACGAGGCGGTTCGGTCGCTGATGGCAACCCCTGTGTCTACACCCTCCGCGGCAGGCGCCGCGGAGGGTGCCAGCGGCCCGGTCGAGCATGCGAAGGGTGGCTTCTGGGGCCTGTCGCTCGGCAGCGTCGGCGTCGTCTACGGCGACATCGGTACGAGCCCGCTCTACGCGTTCAAGGAGTCGCTGCACCACACCGCGGTCGACGGCGCCGTGTCGCGCAGCGAGGTGATCGGTGTCGTCTCGCTGCTCATCTGGGCGCTCATCGTCGTGGTGACGCTCAAGTACGTCGTGTTGATCATGCGCGCCGACAACAAGGGCGAGGGCGGCACGCTCTCGCTGATGGCGCTGGTGCAGTCGGCGACCGGGCGCGGCATGGGCGCGGTGTTCTTCCTCGGCGTCATGGGCGCGGCCCTGTTCTACGGCGACAGCATCATCACTCCGGCGATCTCGGTCCTCTCGGCGGTCGAAGGCCTGAAACTGATCACGCCGGCCTTCAACGACTGGGTGCTTCCCGTGGCGCTCGTCATTCTGTGCGGGCTCTTCCTCGTGCAGAGCCGCGGAACCGGTCGCGTCGCGACCTTCTTCGGGCCGATCATGGCGGTCTGGTTCGTCGTGCTGGGCATCCTCGGGATCATGCATATCGGCGACGATCTCGCGATCCTCTCCGCGTTGAACCCCTGGCACGCGGTCAACTTCCTGTTCGGGCATGGTCTGGTGGGGCTGATCGTGCTCGGCTCGGTCTTCCTTGCGGTGACCGGCGCCGAAGCGCTCTACGCAGACATGGGCCATTTCGGCCGCTCGCCGATCCGGGCCGCCTGGATCGGGCTGGTGTTCCCGTGCCTCGTCCTCAACTACCTCGGCCAGGGCGCGCTGGTACTGCAGGACCCCACGAAGGTCAGCAATCCGTTCTACCTGATGGCGCCCGAGGAACTGCTGCCGCTGTTCGTCCTTCTGGCCACGATGGCGACCGTCATCGCCAGCCAGGCGGTGATCACCGGTGCCTTCTCGCTGACGCAGCAGGCGGTGCAGCTCGGCCTGCTGCCTCGGCTGGAGATCCGCCACACGTCGGAGACGCAGCGCGGACAGATCTACCTGCCCCAGGTCAACTGGCTGCTCTTCCTCGGCGTGGTGGTCCTCGTCTTCGTGTTCCGGTCGTCCTCCAGCCTCGCGAACGCCTATGGCATCGCCGTCACGGGCGCGATGCTGGCCGACGCCGGCCTGTTCTTCTTCGTGACGTGGCGCGTCTGGGGCTGGAAGCTTTGGCAGTCGGCGCTGACGGTCGTGCCGTTCCTCGTCGTCGATTTCGTCTTCTTCGGCGCCAACCTGCTGAAACTGCTCGACGGCGCCTACCTGCCGCTGATCTTCGGCGCGGTCCTGATCATCATCATGTGGACCTGGGTGCGCGGCTCGCGCATCGTCTACAGCAAGGCGCGCAAGGAAAGCCTGCCCATCATGGACCTGATGCGCATGCTGGAGAAATCCAAGCCGCAACGCGTGCGCGGCACGGCCGTGTTCCTGACCAGCGACCCCGAGACGGCGCCGGGCGCGCTGCTGCACAATCTCAAGCACAACAAGGTCCTGCACCAGCGCAACATCGTCCTCACCATCAAGACGACGGACAGCTCAGGATCGAGCCGCTGTCGGACGACCTCACCCGGCTCGTCGCGACCGTCGGCTACATGCAGAGTCCGCGGGTGCCGCGCGTGCTCACGCTGGCGCGCCGGCACGGGCTCGATTTCGACATCATGCAGACCTCGTTCTTCCTCGGCCGACGAACGATCAAGGCCTCGTCCACCTCCGGCATGCCGCTCTGGCAGGACCACCTGTTCATCTTCCTGTCGCGCATGGCGACGAACGCGACCGACTTCTTCCACATCCCGACCGGCAGAGTCGTGGAGCTCGGCAGCCAGATCACCGTCTGACGATCAGCCGACGCCTGCCCGGAACGCGGCGATCAGGCCTGCCGTCGAGCCGTCGCGGCCGGCGGTCGCCTCAGCCCCGCCAACCATCGGCAGCAGGGTCGCGGCCAGTTCCTTGCCGAGCTCGACCCCCCATTGGTCGAAGGAATTAATCCCCCAGATCACGCCCTGCACGAACACCTTGTGCTCGTAGCGCGCGATCAGCCGGCCCAGCGGGTACGG
>CAZVMY010000286.1:0-4520 GCA_964628955.1 uncultured Methylocystis sp. | reverse complement strand
CGGGGCCGAAGCTCCGGCCCGCCCGGCGGCGGCCGCCCGGCTGGGTCGAGGACACGACGAGAACCTCCGCGGGGCCGGGCCCCGCAGGCTGCGTCGTGGACGGCTTGACGGTCTCTTGCGTCTTGGCCACGTCAGCCTCCCGATCAGTCGAGCCAGGGCGAGACGACGAGCTCGACGCGCTGGTAGTCGAGGTTGCTCTCGCCCCCGGCGAGGTTCTGCTTGCGCACGATCGTCTCGGCGGCCGCGCGGTTGGTCGGTCCGACGAGGAGCATGTTGGGACGCACCGTCAGCCGCTTGCCGTAGTCGCCGCGCACCCTGATCATCGCGTCGTAGGCCGCCGCGAAATTCGCGGCGGTGAGAGCCGCCTTCGAGGCGAAGGCCATCTGCCAGAAGCCGAAGCCGAAGGCGTTCCGGCTGTCGGCGCCGTACAGAAACTCGTCCTTCATGAAGACGTTGTGGTCGTCGGGATTGTCGAGGTTCGTGAAGCTGATCGCCTTCCGGTTCTGGAAGATGAACGGCTTCATGGTGCGGCTGGTGTCGAGCAGGTACCAGGGCGAGCCCGAGCCGGCCTGGACGTTGGAGACCGAGGTTTCGACGCCGTTCGCGTCGAGGACCGGGTGGTCGGTATCGAAGAAAAACTGGCCGTCGAAGCAGTTGCTCGTGAACCCGGAGGCGAGCCCCCCGAACACGAGCTCGTCGGGCTGGCGGCCCGCGGCCTCGCCCATCATGGTCATGAGCGGCGCGTAGACGCCGTACTGGTCGTCCCGGATCGAGTCGCCCTTGACGGCGACCGTGTCCTCCCACTTCTTGTTCTGGATCTTATAGGAGTTGAGCGCGACGTTCTTGATCTGGCGATCGCCGATCCACTCGCGCATGCCCGGCATGGACTGCAGCCAGGGATAGAGCTCCTCGGAGGTGGCCGACGGCACCTCCGTCGCGATCCGCCGCCATTCGCTGGGTGCGGCCGCCAGGCCCGTCGTGAAGCTGGCGCGGTATCCCGTGGTCAGGATCCGCAGGTTGGCCGAGTTGATGATCATGGCGGGCCTTTCGGGGCGCTTCGAAGCGGGTTTGAAGGGGCGGTCAGAACTCGACCCAGACGCCGGCGCTCTCGACGCCGCGGACGGTGCCGGCGGCGGAGCGGGTATTGGTGCCGTTCGTCTTGGCGACCGTCTGGTCGTCGACGACGTAGCAGGCCTTGCCGACGTCGGCCTGAACCACGGCGTCGGTCGCGTCGTTGGCGAACAGGTAGACGCCGCGCCGGCACGGGACGAGCAGGGCGGAGGCCGCGCCGCCCGTGTTGTCGACCTGCTCCTCAGCCCGGCCGACCGCCGTCAGGGTGGTCGCGGTGGAGCCCGGGACCGCAAGGCCCGAGGCATTGAGGCAGACGAGCGCGCCCGCGTAGATCTTGACGTTCGCGGCGACCGGATACGTCAGCAGATCGCGCTCGCGGCGCAGGGTGTTGCGGTCCTTGGTGAGGGCGGCCATGGGGAGCGTCCTTCAGGTTGGGTCAGGCGGCGGCGCGGGCGGCGAGGAAGGCGGTGTCCGTCAGGCCGAGGGCGGCGGCGACCGCCTTTTCGTCAGCCGAGAGCGTGCCGGCGTGGACGGTCTTGTCGCCGGGCTCCTCGGCACCCGGCTTGAGCACCACCGGCATGGCGGCGATCGTCGCGGCCGCGGCGTCGTAATCGGCGCGGGCGAGCTTCACGAAATGGTCGCGGGCGCCCGGTGCGATCTTGCCCGCCTTGACCGCGTCGTCGACGAGGCTGGTGCAGCGCTGCGTCGCCGCTGCGTCGGCCGCCGCCTGGATCGTGGCCTGCGCGCCGGCCAGCGCCGCGGCAGTCGCCTCGTGCTGGGCCATCGGCACGTAGGCCTTGGGGTCCGGCTGCGCGGCCGCGGTCACCACCCGGTCCAGAGCGGCGAGCGCCTCCACGGGCGTGGCGTTCTCGGTCAGGCCGAGCTTGGCCAGCAGTTCCTTGAGCATGGTCGATCCTTCGTTGGCGGCTGAGGCGAGCGCCGGCATGCCGAGCGCGGGCGAGGTCACGAGCGCGATCGCCTTGAGCTTGGTGGCCGTCACCCGGTCGGGTGCCGTCCAGAAGGTCGGCGAGACGTAGCGGTATTCCCGGGCGGCGACGGCGGCGCGGCCGGATTCCAGCCATTCGACGCGACCGAAGACGCCCTCGGCCCGGGCTTCGAGCCGGGTGATCCAGCCGCGCGCCGGCTTCGCGCCGAGCGTGAGGACGAACTCGCCCTCGTGCTGGAAGTCGATCGGCAGCTGCAAGCCGTCGGCGGTGAAGGCCATGACGAGCGCCTCGGGATCGAAGCTCAGCCGGCGGCCGTCGCGGGCGGTCAGCGCGCCGCGCGGCGTCAGCTGGATCCAGTCCGGCGCGGCCGGGCCGTCCGCGCCGCCGGCCGCGAGGATGAGCGGCAGCGTCAGGGCCCCGGTCTGGAGACCGTCAGTCCCTTGCCCTTCGGCCGACAGCAGGACCGGCGGCCCGGGAGGAGGTGCGATGCGGCGATGCATGGCCGGACGATGGCCGATGCGGGGAGGTCGGGTCAGGGTCGCGCGCGCGACCCCGTTCAGGGGGGCGACGGTCGCACGGTGTCAGAGGCCGGCCGGATCGGCAAGCGGATGACAAAAGCGACTGCCGGTGCTATGGATCGTTTGTGGCTGAGCCAGCTTGACCGGGTATAGCCCGCGGGGAGTTAGCGACCCCGCAGCCACGCCTCAAACTTTACTTCTCGGTGTCGCGGCGCCTGGTTCGGGCGAAGAACGTGGCCGCGAATTCCGGATCGGTGTCGAACAGCAACCGAAGGTCCAGGACGTCGCGCTCGTCGAAGAGGTCCAGCCCCATGATCCAGTAGACGCCATCGATCTGACGGATCAGATCCACGTGGGCAGGGCCGGTCGCATTGATCTGCTCAGGCGCTTCGACGATGATCTGGACGCGCCCGTAATCGGCGGTCGTCAGCGGCCTCTTCTTGCGGCTGACGATCTGTTTCGCGGCTGTGGCTGCGGAGATTTCAACCGTTCGCGCGCGGAACGGTTCCCGGCCGAGCGCCTCGGCGATCGCGGCCGCGGTCGACTCCGGCAGGTATCCGACCGGCATCGCGAGCCGGCCGATCTGGCGCATGTCCGGCTGCTGTCGACGTCTCATGTCGAACCCGGCCGCCCGCTCTATCAGATCGCGAAACGCCGCGCTGCGCAGGGTCGCCGCGACCAGGGCGAAACCGGCCGGCACGGCCGCCATTCTCTCCCGCAAGCGCGACGCCGCCACCCGCTCCCTGGTCAGGCCCGGATTGGTCTGCCAGCCGGGATCGATGCCGGCCGGCACGCGTTCCGAGCGGCCGGTGCGGCGGTTGCGGTAGATCTCGACCGCGCCCTTCGGCCGGACGCGCTTCTCGGGCGGCTGTCGCTCGGCGCGCGGACCCGAGATCTGTTCGACCCGGCATTTGCAGTTCCAGCCGTTCGGCGGGTAGTGCGTCCGCCACCAGGGATCGTCGACCGGCAGCGTCGTCCCGACCCAGCCGCGGTGCTGCGGCCGTTTCCGCTCCGAGACAGAGAGTTTGTACAGGAGATACGGCAGGAACGCCTTGTTCTCCTGCGTCCGCTGCCACTCGCCGGCGGCCTCGGCCGAGGCGACGTTGGCCCAGTAGATCGTACGCAGCCGGCGGAGCGAGCCGAGTTCGACCCGAACCTTCTCACCAGTTTTTGGGTCCGTCGCGATCTTCGAGCCCCACCAGCCCTTCTCTTTCAGAACTGGGATGACGTCGGCGGCGGCCTTATCGAACGGAACTCTGTCGACCGCTGCCTTTCGGGCGAAGTCGCGCAGATCCTCGATGATATCGAAGCCGGCCGTTTTTGCCGCAGTCCACGCGAGCGCGTGCTCATGCGGCGGGACGTCACGCCAGTTGAACGTCGGCTTCGACGGCCGGCGGTCGAAATAGTCGACGACGGCCTTCGGCGCGGTCCTGAACAGCTCGTCCGCCATGAGATCAGTCCGGGGCCGTCTCGCCGGTGAGGCCATTGCCGCGGCCGATCATGCCGAGGATCGCGATCTCGCGGGCGAGCGCGTCTACCGGCAGCGTACCGGCCAGCGCCGCCAGCCTGGCATCCAGGTCCTCGAAACTGGAAGCCGCTTCGAAAGCGGCCTGCAGGGCGTCCCGGATGGGGTCCATCACCCTCTCCCAGTCGCCGAGTGCCGCCTCGACCACGAGATCGCGCTCGTCGGGGGCGTCGACGTCCTCCGTCCGGTCGCCGGCGGGCTCGTCAAAGGTATTTCCAAGCCCCTGTGCGGCCGACAGGCCGCCGGGGCTACCATCGGCGCTCCCGATGCCGCGCCGGCCGCCCACGGCCAGCGCTCCGCATCCGGGACAGGCGCGCGGATCGAGACGCCAGCCGCCCGGTCCTCGCTCCGGATCGTCGTCATCGGAGTCGGCCGCCGCCGTTCGCGCCGGAGGCGTCCCCGGTTCCCTGACGCCGCCACCGCTGCGGGTCGGCGTCATCAGCCGGGCTTTCGGCGCCG
>CAZVMY010000285.1:0-4549 GCA_964628955.1 uncultured Methylocystis sp. | reverse complement strand
GCGGCATGGTCTCCTCGACAGTGCTGACGCTCGTGGTGATCCCAGCGATCTATGCCCTGATCAAGGGCTATGGGTTGCCGAAGAAGTCGAACGTCGGTGTCAGCGACAGCCCGACTCAGATGCCCGGCACCCTTCATGGTACGCGGGCCATCGCCTGAGTGCGCAAGGACACGGGACTCGCTGCGGTATAGGAGACGACCAATGATGGATGGCATGGGAATGATGGCGGGACACGGCGCAATGATGTGGGTGATGGGAGGCGTCGCCCTTCTCGTCGTAGTCGTTCTGTTGCTTGGTCTTGCTGCTCTCGTAAAATACCTGTTCTTCGGTCACCGACGATAGGCCGCTGGAACGATCCGAACCCTCGGGCAACCGGCTGAGTATCGTCGCCGACGCTTTTTTGGAGATTGCTCCGTGGTTATCAGCACAAATGAGCCCCCGGATCGTGGGGATCGAAAATCACCGGGGCCGACGGGTGGTTGCCGGCTGTCCGCATCTATCTGGCGATCTGCGCCTCCGTGAACTTCGACTTCTTCATCGCTCTCTCCGTCTCCGGCCCAGGCTGCAAAACTGGAATTTTCCAGCTTTCTGCGGCCGAGGATACGGGAAGCAGGTCAACTCGGATCAGGGCAGCCAATACACCGACCAGCACCTCCACGAACTGCTCGCCGAAAATGGCGTCACTTGCTCGAAGAGCCGGGTCGGCAACGTTTGGGACGATGCCGCCATGGACAGCTTCTCCTCGTCGCTCAAGACCGAACGTATCAGGGGCAAAGTCTACCGGACGCTCGACGAGGCGCGGGCGGATGTGTTCGACTACATCGAGAGATTCTACCATGCCGTCCGCAGGCACTCGACCATCGGCTACGTCAGCCCGGTTGAGTTCGAACGGAAGGTGGGACTAGCTTAACTGCGCGCCCACGAAACCGGCAGCAGGCCAATTTGCTCTTCTATGAAAGTTGCTCGCTCTATCAGTCCGTCCTCCGAGGAAAAACGCGGTGGCAGGTCTCAGGAGGACAGGCGGCGAAAGATGCACCATATGATAATCGATCTGGTTAAGGTGAAGGGCGTACCTTAAGAAAATATTTAAAGAATATAGATTGCGCGGCTTCGGGGCTCTTGTGGCGATCAGTGCGAGATCACTGAGCCGTACGACTACGATGAATTTGTGATATTGATCCTTTGGAATATATGCGGCGATGAATACTGTGAGGATAATTCGGATCGGTCGGGCAAAATTCGGCGCCTTGCATCGTTCTCGGCGGTTCGCCACAACTGCATTGGGCAGACCGGCAAGCTTCCCGAACGCGCGCAACCGTCACGGAGCCTCTTCCCGGTGAATTCAGACCACAATCGGCTCGACGAGGCCGCGCGGGTGGGCTGGCTCTATTACGTCGCCGGCAACACGCAGGACGAGATCGCTCGCAAGCTTTCGATGTCCCGGCAGTCCGTCCAGCGCCTGGTGGCGCTCGCGGTGAGCAGGAGGCTCGTTAAGGTCCGCATCGATCACCCCATTGCCGCGTGTATGGATCTTTCCCGGGCGCTGACCGAGAAGTTCGGCCTGCGCTTCTGCGATGTGACGCTCGGCGATCCCGACAGCCATTCGACGACGCTCGGCATCGCGAACGCCGCCGCCGCGGAACTCGAGCGCTGGCTGGCGCGTCCGGAGCCCGCCGTCATCGCCATGGGCACCGGCGAGGAGTTGCGGGCGACGGCGCTTCAGATCAGTCCCCTTGACTGCCCTCAGCACAAACTCGTTTCGCTGGTAGGGAACATCGGCCCCAATGGCTCAGCCACCCTTCTGGACGCCGTGAGCCGCGCCGCCGACATGGCGAAGGCGCCGCATTTTCCGATGCCATGCCCCGTCATCGCGGCCTCGCCGGCGGAACGGGACAAGATCATGGGCCAAAGCCACGTCAAACAGGTTGTCGCGCTCGCGCGATCGGCCGACGTCACCTTCGTGGGCGTCGGATCGATGGTCGAGGATGCGCCGCTCGTGAAGGACGGGTTCCTGTCCCTGGTAGACATGCGCGCCATGATGGCGGTCGGTTCCGCGGGCGAGATCACCGGCTGGGCTTATGATGATGCGGGCATGTTCATCAGGGGCATGATGAACGAACGCACGACCGGCGTTCGTCCCCAGCGTGACCCTCAGCGGCTAGTCGTTGGGGTCTCGATGGAACCCGGCCGCCTGCGCGCGATCCGGGCGGCCCTGCGCGGCCGGCTTCTTAACGGATTGATCACCAACGAAGCGATGGCGCGCCGCCTGCTCGTCTGACGTCCCCTCCGTCGCCCGGATGGTCTCTGCTGTGGCGCGCGGCCGCAGCGGCGTGTCCAGTGTTCGCGGGAGCACCTTGACAGCCGTTGCACCGAATGATCAATTGCCCGCAGCTTGGGCAATTGCCCAAGCTTTGGCTGGCAGTGGCCCCGATGAAATCCGGTGCGGACCAGCAGGATGAAGAGCGCGCAAAGCGCCCATCGATCATCAGGGAGGAAGACATGACTTTATTCGCGAAGGTCCTATCGACTGCTGCTGCTGCGGCATTTCTGTCCACGGGCGCCATGGCGCAGACCAAGCTCACCATCGCCACGGTCAACAACGGCGACATGATCCGCATGCAGGGTCTGACCGCCGACTTCACCGCAAAGAACCCCGGCATCACGCTCGAATGGGTGACGCTGGAGGAGAACGTGCTGCGCCAACGCGTGACAACCGACATCGCCACGAAGGGCGGCCAGTTCGACGTGCTGACTATCGGAACCTACGAGGTGCCGATCTGGGCCAAGCGCGGCTGGCTGGTGGCACTCGACGGGCTCGGCGCCGATTTCGACGCGAACGACCTCCTGCCGGCCATCCGCAGCGGGCTCTCCTACGAGGGCAAGCTCTTCGCGTCGCCGTTCTATGGCGAGAGCTCCATGGTGATGTACCGCAAGGACCTTATGGAGAAGGCGGGACTGAAGATGCCCGATGCGCCGACCTGGACCTTCATCGGCGAAGCCGCCCGCAAGATGACCGACAAGACCACTGGCACCTTCGGCGTGTGCCTTCGCGGTAAGGCCGGCTGGGGTGAGAACATGGCCTTCCTCACGGCTACGGCGAACTCCTTCGGTGCCCGCTGGTTCGACGAACAGTGGAAGCCGCAGTTCGACCAGCCGGAATGGAAGTCGACGCTCGACTTCTACGTGAATCTCATGAAGGACGCCGGTCCCCCTGGCGCGTCATCCAACGGCTTCAACGAAAACCTGGCGCTCTTCAACGCTGGCAAGTGCGGCATGTGGATCGACGCCACCGTGGCCGCCTCCTTCGTGACCAACCCGAAGGATTCGCAGGTCCACGACAAGGTCGGCTTCGCGCTGGCGCCGGACAACGGCCTCGGCAAGAGAGGCAACTGGCTCTGGGCCTGGTCTCTCGCGGTGCCTGCCGGCTCGAAAAAGACGGCGGAGGCGCAGAAGTTCATTTCCTGGGCCACCAGCAAGTCGTATCTTGAACTCGTCGCCGCCAAGGAAGGCTGGGCCAACGTACCGCCCGGCACCCGGACCTCGCTCTATACAAACCCGGAATACGCCAAGGTCTCCTTTGCCAGGATGACCCTCGACTCGATCAACGCCGCCGACCCCGCCAAGCCGACCGTGAAGCCGGTGCCCTACGTGGGCGTCCAGTTCGTGGCGATCCCCGAATTCCAGGGGCTCGCGACCACCGTCGGCCAGATCTTCTCCCAGACACTGAGTGGTGGCCTCACCGTCGATGCGGCGCTGCGGCAGGCCCAAGAGACGAGCGTCCGCGAGATGACCCGCGCCGGCTACATCAAGTAGGCTCGACCGACGAGCTTGGCCCGTCCAGCGCGCCTCTTTGCGCAGGACGGGCTTCCCGCACGCACATCTTCGCACGTTGATCGGCAAGCGCCTACGCCTGCCGCGGATGTGAGGTCGCCATGGCCACCCAACATGCCAACCGGCTCAGCCGACTCGCGGTCGCACCGTCTGTCGCGGTTCTACTCGTCTGGATGCTGGTGCCGCTCGGTCTGACGATCTGGTTTTCGCTGCTGCGCTATAACCTGCTCAACCCGGGCGAAGAGAGCTTCGCCGGACTAGACAACTTCCAATACTTCCTCACCGATCCGGCGTTTTTCCGGGCGCTGTCCAACACACTGCTCGTCGTCTTCAACGTCATCGTCGTCAGCATCGCCGGCGGCATCCTGTTGGCACTTCTCCTCGACCAGCCGATCTTCGGCCGCAGCATCGTGCGGCTCATGATCATCGCGCCGTTCTTCGTCATGCCGACGGTGTCGGCGCTCGTATGGAAGAACATGATGATGCATCCGGTGTCCGGCATCATCGCCGCCGGCATGGCCGCGGTCGGCCTCAGGCCGATCGACTGGATCGGTGACTTCCCGCTCGCGTCGATCTCGGTCATGGTCGCGTGGCAGTGGCTGCCGTTCGCCACGCTGATCCTGCTCACCTCTTTGCAGTCGCTCGATCAGGAGCAGAAGGAGGCGGCGGAAATGGACGGAGCGGACGTGCTGTCGCGCTTCGTCTTCATCACGCTACC
>CAZVMY010000284.1:0-4563 GCA_964628955.1 uncultured Methylocystis sp. | reverse complement strand
ATGTTGACGTGGATCATCTCGACCGCGCAGCACGCGAGGCCGAAGGTCATCCACATCAGCGAGCCCGTTCGCGCCCAGTTGATGAGATCGTCGGTCGCCGTGACCAGGAAACCCTTGTCGGCGAGCTCATTGTTCATCTCGACGAAATAGGGATCGGTCGCGCCGACCGGCCTGCCGGTATTCGGATCGATCAGACCCCGGGGTTTCGGCGCGACCAGCGGAGCGGCCGGCGCGACAAGATCGGTGCTCATTCGGTCACTCCGATGCGGATCGACGTCAGGCTCGCCCACTGTGGTCCAGCGGACCTCAGTCCCATTCCAGAGCGCCCTTCTTCCATTCGTAGACGAACCCGACCGTCAGGACGCCCAGAAACGTCATCATGGACAGAAAGCCGAACCAGCCGACGTCCTTGAAGGCGACTGCCCACGGAAACAGGAACGCCACCTCCAGATCGAATATAATGAAGAGGATCGCCACGAGGTAGAAGCGGACGTCGAACTTCATGCGGGCGTCGTCGAAGGCGTTGAAGCCGCATTCGTAGGCCGAAAGCTTTTCCGGATCGGGGCGCTGATAGGCGATGACGAACGGCGATATCAGCAGGGCCAGACCGATGATGCCCGACAGCCCGATGAAAATGACGAGCGGCAGATAATCCTGAAGCAGCGTCGGCATGGTCACGGCCTCGAACGGGCGTCTTCCGGGCGCGGCCCCGAATGACCCGGGCAGTAGCCGAGCGCTCCCGGGGATGCAAGAGGTCGCTGCGCCGCAGCATGACCAAAGCGATCATCCCACGCGCCCGATTAGGTCGCAGCCAATCCGATTGAACACAACGATGTGATCGCGAACTGGCTGAATTACACCTCGGTCGGCTTGCGTTCGCCGGCCGGACGTTAATGCTCTCCTAATAAATGGCCGAACAATGACCACAGCGGGGAGTAGGCATGGCTTATTGCAGCCGGCGTTACGTCGACGGATTGGGCGTTGCCCGCGGAGTTTCGGCACTTGCAATCGTCCTGGGGCTGGCCTGGACCTCGCCTGCAGCGGCCACCACACAGGCCGAACTGGTCGCGCTCATCAAGGCGCAGAGCGAGCAACTGAAAGAGCTCAAGCGTGAGGTCGAGGAACTGAAGCGCAACCGGGTCGCAGCCCGCTCCTCATCCGACGCCCGTCCGCTGACGAAGGCCGACGAGAAGACACTCCTCGATCGGTTCACCGAAAAGGGCCGAAAGCCGAGAAGCTTCCGCGTGCCCGGCACCGACGTCGACATCCGCTTCAACGGCTTCGCCAAGCTCGACTACATCACCCGCGTGAACGGGCAGACGTCGGGCGCGGAGGATTTGTTCGGAACGGCGAACATCATCGTCGCTGGCGGGGCGCTCCGCGGTACGGATGCTCGCACCCGTGTCCACGCCCGCGAAAGCCGTCTCGGGGTGGAGCTGTCGCGGCCGACGAAGTACGGCGATTTCCGCGCCTTCATCGAGGCCGACTTTTTCGGCGTCGGCGGCAACCAGATCCTCGCAAACTCCGACACCTTCCGCCTGCGACATGCGGTGGCCGAACTCGGTCCGTTCCTCGGCGGGCAGTTCTGGTCCACCTTCATGGACCCGGCTGCCATCCCCAACACGCTCGATTTCCAGGGATCGCCCGGCTACACGTTCATCCGTCAGGGACAGGCACGCTATACGCACAAGTTCGAGGATGGGTTCTCGCTCGCCGTCGCGGCTGAGAATCCGGAAAGCCGCGTCATTCCGCGCGGTGCATCGACGGCTGTGAGCACGCGCGACACCAACGTGCCGGACTTCGTCGTGAGGGCGCGCTGGGAGCAGGCCTGGGGCAGCCTGCAGGGTGCGGTCCTGTTCCGCAACATCTCGGGCGGCACCGGCTTCGGCGGCGACTTCGGCGTCGGCGGCACCGTCCATGGCAAGATCAACGTGCCGTTCCTCGGCGCCAAGGACAACATCGTCTTCCAGGCCCTCTACGGCCAGGGTATCACCCGCTATATCCAGGACGCGGCACTCGGGAGCGGCGACGGCGCGATCAATCCGTTCACGAACCAACTCGAACTGCTGACGGCATACGGCGGATACGTCGGTTACCAGCATTGGTGGCTGGACAACCTCCGATCGAACGTCCTGTTCAGCGCCTCGCGCGTGGAAGCGCCGGCGTTCCTGCCGACCAACGCGTACGCCGGAGCGTTCTATGCTTCCGCCAACCTGATCTGGACGCCGGTGCCCGACTTCGACCTCGGCGTCGAGGTCCAATGGGGCCAGCGCGAGAACCGCGACGGGCGGACGGGCGAAGCCACCCGCATCCAGAGCTCGGCCATCGCCCGCTTCTGAGCCGGCTTTACCCACACCAAGGCCGGCCCGGCGCGCTTGATTCTTGCGGTCGCGCATTGCAAGAACGCGCCGCGGGCCGTGGTCCGCGACGCGCCCGGAACAGCGTGAAGCGAGCATGACGACCGACGGCGCGGCCGAGCCAGGACTGGTCATGATCACGGGTGCCGGAGGTTTCCTCGGGTCGGCGCTCGTCGATGTCTTTCGCAAGGCGAATTTCCCCGTCCGTGCGCTCGTCCGGGCGTCGGGCGCGCCCAAGAATGCGCAGCGGGACGACGTCGAGATCGTCGAGGGCGACATGCGCGACTCCGCCGCCGTCTCGCGCGCGGTGAAGGGTGCGCGGTACGTGGTGCACGCCGCCGCAGACTACCGGCTCTGGGCTCCGGACCCCGGCCAGATCATCACGAGCAACGTCGACGGTACCCGCGTCGTGATGGAGGCGGCGCACGCGGCCGGAGTGGAGAAGATCGTCTACACCAGCAGCGTCGCGACGCTCAGACCCACCTTGGACGGCAGCCCCGCCGACGAAACCGCCACGCTCGACGCCGAGGACGCGATCGGCGCCTACAAGCGTAGCAAGGTGCTCGCCGAGCGGGTGGTCGAGGATTTGTGCCGCGATCGCGGCCTCCCGGCCGTCATCGTCAACCCGTCGACCCCGATCGGACCGAGGGATGTCAGGCCGACGCCGACCGGGCGGATCATCGTCGAGGCTGCCTCCGGCCGGATGCCGGCCTATGTCGACACGGGGTTGAACCTCGCCCATGTGGACGACGTCGCCACCGGGCATCTGCTGGCGCTCGGCCGCGGCAGAATCGGCGAGAGATACATCCTCGGCGGTCAGGACGTGCTGCTGTCACGCATGCTGGGCGACATCGCGCGTCTGGTCGGCCGCCGACCGCCGCGGCTGGAACTGCCGCGCGGCCTGGTCTACCCGATCGCTGTGGTCTCCGAAGCCATGGCGCATCTGACCGGGCGGGCGCCCTTCGCCACGCGGGATGGCCTGAGAATGGCGAAGTACCGGATGTTCTTCTCATGCGGCAAAGCGGAGCGGGAACTCGGCTACCGGTCGCGCGCCTATGGTGACGGACTGGCCGACGCGATTTCCTGGTTCCGCGGCGCCGGCTATCTGCGATGACGCTGCTGCTTGCCGGCGCCGGGCTCGGCATCTGGCTCTATCTCGTGTTCGCGCGCGGTGGCTTCTGGCGTGCCGACGTCGACGATTCCGCGTGGCCGCTGCCATCGACGCCGCTGCCCGACGTCGTCGCGATCATGCCCGCCCGCGACGAGGCGGCGGTCGTGGCCGAGAGCGTCGGATCGCTGCTCCGGCAGAGCTATCCCGGTCGGCTCGAGGTTCTGCTGGTCGACGACGGCAGCAGCGATGAGACGGCCGCGGTCGCGCGTGCGGCTGCTGGGGCTGCAGGCGCCGGTGACCGGCTGACGATCCTGCAAGGACAGCCGCTGGCGGCCGGCTGGACCGGCAAGCTGTTCGCGATGCATCAAGGCGTCCTCGCAGTCGGCGAGCGCCCCTCCCCGCCCGTCTACGTCCTCTTCACCGACGCCGACATCGCTTACGAGCCCGACACCGTGGCGAGGCTCGTCGCGTTCGCCGGCGGCAGAGGCACCGTGCTCACCTCGCTGATGGCGAAACTGCGCTGCGAGAGCCCGGCCGAACACCTTCTGGTGCCGGCCTTCATCTATTTCTTCCAGAAGCTCTATCCGTTCCGCTGGGTCAACGATCCGGCCCGTTCGACCGCCGCGGCGGCCGGCGGCTGCATGCTGGTGCGACGCGAGACGCTGGAGGCGGCAGGCGGAATCGCTGCCATTCGCGGCGCGCTGATCGACGACTGCGCGCTCGGGCGGCGCATGAAGACGCAAGCGCCGATCTGGCTCGGCCTGACCGCTCGGGTCCGGAGTCTGAGGCCCTACCCGCATCTGGCCGACATCCGGCGCATGGTCGTGCGCTCCGCCTATGCCGAACTGCGCTATTCGCCCTGGAGGCTTGCGGGCGCCGTGATCGGCATGATCGCCACCTACATGCTGCCTCCGGTCCTCGTGATCGCGGCCGATGGCCCGGTTCGGCTGATTGCGTTGGCGACTCTCGCGCTCATGCTCGGAAGCTTCGTGCCGATCCAGCGCATCTATGGCCGGAGCCCGCTCGCCGCAGTGCTGCTGCCGGCGATCGCCGCGACGTATACGCTCTTCACGGTGCAGTCGGCGTGGCTCCATT
>CAZVMY010000283.1:0-4571 GCA_964628955.1 uncultured Methylocystis sp. | reverse complement strand
TCGGCGAGATCTTCATCGACATGCACAAGGAGGGCGCGGCGCTGCGCTCCCTGCTCAACAACTTCGCGATCGCGATCAGCCTCGGCCTGCAATACGGCGTGCCGCTGGAGGAATACGTCGACGCCTTCACCTTCACGCGTTTCGAGCCGGCCGGCCTCGTGCAGGGCAACGATGCCATCAAGAACGCGACCTCGATCCTCGACTACATCTTCCGCGAGCTCGCGATCTCCTATCTCGGCCGCCACGATCTGGCGCATGTCGCGCCCGACGACATCGGCTACGGCGCGCTCGGCAAGGGCGAGTCCGAGGGCCGGGCGCCCGAGGGCACGACCACGACACTGCCGCCCGGCCGCGTGGTCTCGAAAGGCCTGATGCGCGGCAAGACGGATCATCTGAACTTCCTCGTCGTCGGCGGCGGCCGGGGCGAGGTGAACCGCGAGACGGGTCGCGCCGGCGCACTGGACGCGACCGCCGCCGCCATCCCGATCGTCGGCGAGGTGCGCGGCGGTGGCACGGTCTACGCCTACGTCGGCGCCACCGCCCTCAAACCCGAACCCGTCGCTCCGGCGAACCCGGTTCTGCGCCCCGACCTCGAAACGCTCGGCTGGACGAAAACTGCGCCCTCACCCGCCACCACCGTCGAGGACCGACGCGCGGAAGCGAAAATGAAAGGCTACGTCGGCGAAGCCTGCCCCGAATGCGCGAATTTCACGCTGGTGCGGAACGGGACGTGCCTGAAGTGCGACACGTGCGGGAGTACGACGGGGTGTAGTTGAGGGGGTGACGACGACCGGGACGGTGGCGTTGCCGCTTGCCGGGCGGACGACGTGACTGCCGAACAGCCGCTCGTCACAACTATGTTCCGGCTGCCAGGCCCCACCCGCCCGCTCGGCCCGTGAGCGAGGACACCCCCCGGAAGCACCGTGCGCAATTATGATGCGTTTAACGGAAGCGGCGTATCAATTGGGGTATGTCAGACCGCCAATCGGTTGCCGTCATTTTCGAGGGAGACCACGCTCCCTCCGACGTGACGCGTCTGATCGGCCAGACGTTCCGGCTCGTTCCGCTGCGCGTGCAGCAGTTCCTGGCGACGGAGATGGTCGACGCGGCCATCCTCGTGATCGATCTGGGCAGTCTGGACCAGGGCGTCATCCAGCTTCTGTCGGAGCATCTGGCGGCGACCCGGGGGCTGCACCAGTCCGTCGTCCTGATCACCAACCGCAGCCAGATCCGGCAACTGGCCGAGATCGGTATCCTGCTCGGCAACAATGCCGTGTCGCGACCGATCGGCACCGACAATTTCCTCGATCTCATCGAAAGCCTGCTGGCGATGCAGCGCGTGCGGGCCGCCAGAGCCGTCGAACGGCGGCGCGATCCCGTCGACGATCCGCTCAACGTCGTGCAGTCGGCCAGCGTCGTCGCCCAATCGCTGGATCAGGTCTTCGCGCTGAGCCGCGACCCCACCGCGGTCGCGCAGGCCGATCTCGGGCCGATCACGACCACGCTGAGCGAAGCCATCCAGCACAACGGCCTGAACGGCTGGGTCAATTCGGTGCGCCAGCACCACTCGGGGACCTACCAGCATTGTCTGCTGGTGGCCGGCACCACCGTGGCGTTCGGCCAGCACTTCGGCTTTTCGCGGGCGGACATGCACCGCATCACGACCGCCGCGCTGGTGCACGATCTCGGCAAGATCTCGATCCCGCTGGAGATCCTCGACAAGCCCGGCAAGCTCACCCCAGAAGAGATGGACGTCATCAAGAGCCACACGGTGATCGGCCACGACATCCTGCGCTCCGTGCAGGGCTTCGACGCCGAGATGCTCGACATGGTGCTCTCGCATCACGAATATCTCGACGGCTCGGGGTATCCGAACGGACGGACGGCCCAGAACATCTCGGACCTGGTGCGCGTCATCACCATGTCGGACGTCTTTTCCGCGCTGATCGAGGCGCGCAGCTACAAGCCGGCCATGAGCGGGCGGGACGCTTACGAGATCATGCTGACGATGAGCGGCAAGCTCGACATGCCGCTCGTCAAGGCACAGCGGCAGACGATGCTGGCCGTCTAGGACGCGACCGGAACCGGCCTACTCCATCTCGACCACCTGGCCATCGGCCAGCGTCACACGCCGGTCCATCCGGGCGGCCAGATCGCGGTTGTGCGTGGCGATGACGGCGGCGAGCCCCGAGGCCTTCACCAGCGCCGCCATGGTCGCGAACACATGGTCGGAGGTTTTCGGATCGAGGTTGCCGGTCGGCTCGTCCGCGAGCAGCACGCGCGGCGCGTTGGCGACCGCACGGGCGATCGCCACCCGCTGCTGCTCGCCGCCGGAGAGTTCGGAGGGACGATGCTCGAGCCGGGCGCCGAGGCCCAGGAAACCGAGCAGTTCCCGCGCGCGCTTCCCGGCCTCGCCTCGGCTCAGGCCGCGGATGAGCTGCGGCATCATCACGTTCTCCAGCGCGGTAAACTCCGGCAGAAGATGGTGGAACTGGTGGACGAAGCCGATCTCGGTCCGACGCATCGCCGTGCGCTCGGCATCATCCATGGCGAGCGTCGGGCGCCCGGAAACGTAGATCTCGCCGGCGTCCGGTCTTTCGAGCAGTCCGGCCAGATGCAGCAGCGTCGATTTCCCGGTGCCGGACGGCGCGACGAGCGCGACCGACTGGCCGGGATAGGCGACGAACTCCGCCCCCTTCAGGATATCGAGCCGGGCCTCGCCCTGTGCGTAATGCCGCTCCACCCGGTGGAGGTGCAGTGCCGGCGCGCGCATGGCGTCATTCATATCGCAGCGCCTCGACCGGATCGAGCTTCGCCGCGCGCCAGGCCGGATAGAGCGTCGCGAGCAGTGACAGCCCCAGCGCCATGCCGGCGACCGCGAAGACGTCGCGCGCGTTGATCTCCGAGGGGAGCTTGCTGAGGAAATAAAGCTCGGCCGGGAAGGTCGACGGGAAGAGCGTCGAGCGGATGCTCTCGACGTTGCCGGCGATCAGCACGCCCAGCGCGACCCCTGTGAGCGTGCCGACCACGCCGATGCTGGCGCCGGTGATCAGGAAGACCCGCATGATGCTGCCGCGGGTCGCACCCATCGTGCGCAGGATCGCGATGTCGCGCGCCTTGTCCTTCACCAGCATGATGAGACCGGAGATGATGTTGAGCGCCGCCACCAGCACGATCAGGGTCAGGATCAGGAACATGACGTTCCGCTCCACCTCGAGCGCGCCGAAGAAGGTCCGGTTGCGCTGGCGCCAGTCGTTGGTCAGCACCGGCCGGCCGGCGCCGAGCACGATGCGTGGCGCCACCTCGTCCACCCGGTCCGGATCGGTGAGATAGATCTCGATGACGCTCGCCTCGTTCTCCTTGTTGAAGAAGAGCTGCGCCTCCGAGAACGGCATGAACGCGAAGGTCGCGTCGAACTCGGACATGCCGACCTCGAAGACCGCCGAGACCTTGTAGCTCTTGCGTCGCGGCGCCACGCCGAACGGGCTCGCCACGCCGTTGGGAGCGAGGAGCGTGATCGTATCACCGGTGCGGATGCCGAGATGGTCGGCCATCCGCCGACCGATCGCGAGGCCCTGACCCTCGTCGAAGCCGTCGAGCGTCCCGGTCAGGATATTTCCGGCGACGCTCTCCATGCGCTTGACGTCCTGTTCGCGAACGCCACGGATCAGGGCGCCGCTGGCCGCGAAGGCGGAGCTCGCCAGCACCTGCCCCTCGATGAGCGGCACCGCGCTGCGCACGCCCGGCACCTGCGAGAGCCGCGCGGCGACGTCGGCGTAGTCGGACAGCGGCGTGTCCATTGCCTGGACGAAGACATGGCCGTTCACGCCCAGGATCTTGCCGATCAGTTCCTTGCGGAAACCGTTCATGACCGACATGACCACGATCAGGGTCGCGACGCCGAGCAGGATGCCGGCGAACGAGAAGCCGGCGATCACCGAGATCACGCTCTCCTTGCGCCGCGCGCGGAGATAGCGCAGCGAGATCATCCACTCGAAGGACGAGAACGGCTTCGGCGGTGAAACCTCTTCCGCCGGCGCGGTCGTGGCCAGTGCCGTCACTGCCTCGGGCTCGCCAGCCGCGCCGCCACGGCCTCGATTGGCAGGGTCTCGCGTTCGCCCGTGGCGCGCCGCTTGAGTTCCACCTTGCCCTCGGCGAGGCTCTTGGGGCCGACGATCAGCTGCACGGGCAGGCCGATCAGGTCCGCGGTGGCGAATTTCGCGCCAGGCCGTTCGTCCGTGTCGTCGTGCAGCACGTCGAGCCCCTGCCGGCCCAGTTCGTCGTAGAGCCGCGCGCAGGCCGCATCGACCGCGGCATCGCCGACGCGCAGATTGATCAGACCGACGTCGAACGGCGCCACCTCGGCGGGCCAGACGATTCCGGCATCGTCGTGGCTCGCTTCGATGATGGCCGCGACCAGTCGCGTCGGACCGATGCCGTAGGAGCCCATCTGCACCGGTGCCTCCGTTCCATCGGGGCCGGTCACCACGGCGCCGAGCGGTTCGGAGTACTTCGTGCCGAAGTTGAAAATGTGGCCGACCTCGATGCCGCGCGCGGAGACCCTCGCAGGC
>CAZVMY010000282.1:0-4582 GCA_964628955.1 uncultured Methylocystis sp. | reverse complement strand
AATCGGACCTTTTCATATCCGTTGCGGGCTCACTAGGCATCGTCGGAAAGGT
Organism: uncultured Methylocystis sp.; assembly: GCA_964628955.1. Lineage (GTDB taxonomy): Bacteria > Pseudomonadota > Alphaproteobacteria > Rhizobiales > Beijerinckiaceae > CAZVMY01. The sequence continues at coordinate 4,530 of CAZVMY010000282.1, read as the reverse complement.
TCCGAAGGAGCTAAACGGAGCAAATCTTACCGAGAACGCTGATCGCATAACGAAAATCGAGTGTTCGCAGGACTATCTGCTGCATGTCTTGATGGCGCCGTTGATCCAGAACACGATCGACACGATTCGCACTGTAGGCGCGCAGCCAAAACTTGCACTCACGCGGATTCGCCAGTTCGAAATTCCTTTGCCTCCAACCCATGGCGAACAAGAGGCAATCGCGGAGGCGCTTTCTGATGTGGATGCGTCGATAGCGGCGCTGTCGCGACTGATCGCCAAGAAGCGAGACCTGCGGCAGGGCGCGATGCAGTGCCTGCTCACCGGGCAAACCCGCCTGCCGGGCTTCACCGCCCCGTGGCGCGAAACAAGCTTTGCGTCTTTAGTTCGGCATCACGCGGGCAACTCAGGGCTGATAAAGGGCAAGCTCAGTCAGAATCCCATTCCGGGGTTGTTCGCCGCATACAGCGCTTCAGGTCAAGATGTCTGGCACTCAGCTTTTGAGTTCGAGGGCACTGCGATTGTGGTGTCGGCAGTTGGTTCTCGTTGCGGAAAGGCCTTTCTTGCTAGTGGCAAGTGGTCAGCAATTGCAAACACACATGTAGTTTGGCCTAACAATGACCTCGTTGCGCTGGATTTTCTTATGCTATTTCTTAATGACGAGGACTTTTGGCAAAAAAATGGAACCGGACAGCCGTTTGTACTCGTCAAGCAGACGTTTCAACGGCGAGTTCATTTGCCATGCGTAACTGAACAAACTGCCATCGCCCGTGTCCTCTCCGACATGGACGCCGAAATTGCTGCTCTCGATGCCCGCCTCGACAAGACCCGCGCGATTAAGCAGGCGATGATGCAGGCGTTGCTGACCGGACGTGTGCGGTTGCCGGTTCGGCGCAATGCGGCACCGCAGACGAAGGAGGCCGCGCATGCCTGAGCGCCCTCGCAGCGAACGCGTCACGCAGAACCGCCTCGCGGCCTTCATCACGCAGGCGGAAGCAGTGGGCGGTCTTGGCTATCGGCCGCTCGGCGATTGGTCGGCGCGGGCCAACAACCGCTGCGTCGAGCCGGACCTTTTGCGCGCCAACCTCACCGCCCGCGGCTATTCCAAGCCCGAGATCGATGCCGCGCTCACCCGCCTAATGCAGGCGATCGAGGTCACCGGCACGACGCTCTATCAGGCGAACCTTAAGACCTACACGCTGCTGCGCTATGGCGTTGATGTGCAAACCTCGGTCAGCGCGCCCTTCAAGAAGGTGCACCTGATCGATTGGGAGAACGCTGAGGCGAACGATTTCGCGCTGGCCGAAGAGGTGACGTTGAAGGGCGGGCATGAGCGGCGCCCCGATCTTGTCGTCTATCTCAACGGCCTCGCTGTTGCGGTGATCGAATTGAAGCGCGCTGCCGTCGAGATCGGCGATGGCGTCCGCCAGTTGATTTCCAATCAGGACGAGATTTTCAACGCGCCATTTTTCGCCACCGCGCAGCTTCTGCTCGCCGGTAGCGACGCCCAGGGGCTGCGCTATGGCACCATCGGCACGCCTGAAACCCTTTTCGTCGAGTGGCGTGATGAAAATCCGCCAGAAGGCGAACTTCCGGCCGGCGCGCTTCTTGACCGGCCGGTGGGCCAGCTTCTGCGCAAGGAGCGTCTGCTCGACCTGATCCGCAACTTCGTCATCTTCGACGCCGGCATCAAGAAGGTGCCGCGGCATCACCAGTTCACCGGCGTGAAGCTGGCGCAGGAGCGCCTGGCCCGGCGCGAAGGCGGCGTGATCTGGCACACGCAAGGCTCGGGGAAGAGCATCCTGATGGTGTTGCTCGCCAAGTGGATTTTGGAGCGCGAGCCCGATGCGCGCGTGCTGATTGTCACCGACCGCGACGAGCTCGACAAGCAGATCGAAGGCGTGATGCGCAATGCGGGCGTGATCGGCTCGGAAGCGCCGTCGCCCCGCGTCACGCGCCGCGACGAGTTCGTCAGCTGGCTCGGCGCGCCATCGCCCCGGCTGATCTGCGCCCTGATCCACAAGTTCGATTCAACCGATCTTTCCGGCCCGCCGCCACGGGTGACCGGCCGCTTCTATGTGTTCGTGGACGAATGCCACCGCACCCAGGGCGGCGACATGAACAAGCAGATGAAGCGCTGGCTGGAAGGCGCGATCTTCGTCGGCTTCACCGGCACGCCGCTGCTGGCCAAAGACAAGCAGACGACGCGCGAGGTCTTCGGCACCTATATCCACACCTACAAGTTCCAGGAGGCGGTGCGCGACAAGGTCGTGCTCGATTTGAAGTATGAGGCCCGCGACGTGCCTCAGCGCATGACGAGCCCGGCGGCCATCGACGCGTGGTTCGAGAAGAAGACGAAAGGGCTGAACAATTTCCAGAAGGCGGTGCTTCGCAAACGCTGGGCGACCATGGAGGAATTGCTCAGCGCGACCGAACGCAAGCGCCGGATCGTGGCCGAGATCGTTCAGGATTTTGATCTCAAGCCGCGTCTCAGCGACGACCGCGGCACCGCGATTCTCGTCGCGTCCTCGATCCGCGATGCCTGCGAGTATTTCCGCGAGTTTCAGAACACGCGCCTCGGCCCGCACGTCGGGATCGTCACCTCGTTCGAGCCGAACCACAACGCGATCTCGCGGGAACCGGCCAACAGCGACGAGCGATACAAGTACGACACCTATACCAAGTCGGTCTTGAAGGGTGGGCAAAGCACGACCGCCTATGAAACGGAGATCAAGCGGCGCTTCATCGAAGAGCCCGCGAACACCAAGCTGCTCATCGTCGTTTCGAAACTGCTCACAGGTTTTGACGCGCCAAGCTGCACCTACATCTATATCGACGACAAGCTGCGTGATCACACGCTTTTCCAGGCGATTTGCCGGACCAACCGGATCGACGGCGACGACAAGAGCTATGGCCACATCGTCGATTTCAAGGAGTTGTTCGGGAACGTCCAGCACGCCATCGCGGTCTACAGCTCGGACGAGCTCGACATCGATCAAGGGAGCGGCGGCGACAACAACGTCGAGATCAAGGGGTGGCTGGAAGAAGGCAAGGCCCGGCTCGATGCCGTGCGCGAGGCGTTGGTTTACCTGTGTGATCCAGTGCCGCCGCCGAAGGAAGTCGAGCAGTATCTCCGCTATTTCTGCGGCGACGCCGCCAACCCTAATTCGCTCAATGAAACGGAGGCGCTGCGGATATCCTTCTACAAGGCGGTGGCGTCGTTCGTCCGGGCCTATGCGGCTGTCGCCCAAAACCTCGACGAAGCGGGTTATGATGCGGCTACTCAGGCCGCGATCTTGCGCGAGGTGGAACTCTATACCGACCTCCGCGCGGCCATCAAAAAACATTCCGGCGAAGAGCTCGACATCAAGCCTTACGAGGCCGACATGCGGCATCTTCTGAATACCTACATCCAGGCCGATCCGGCCCAGGCCCTCGGGAGCCTCTCAAATGTTTCGCTGACGCAGGCGATCATTGAGACAGGCATTCATGACGCCATCGCCAAGCAACTGAACGAGAAGGGGAAGCTCTCAAAGAATGCTGTTGCCGAGGGCATCATCAATAACATTCGCAAGACAATTATCCGCGATCAGCTAACCGATCCGCGCTTCTTCGATGAGATGTCCCGGCTCTTGGAGGACTTGATTAGGCAAAGCCGCGAAAATGCCGAGGCCTATGAGGATTTCCTGCAAAACGCCGAGGATCTCATCAAGCGCTTGGCTGGGCGGACGCCAAATGAGGGCCTACCGGTCGCACTTCATGGAAATCGTGAAGCTACCGTCATCTTCAATAATTTGGCGACGATACCGGCAAGTGGTTTTATCTGCCCAGCCGACGATGCCAACAAGGCGAATCTGGCACTGGAAATCGATCGAACAGTGCGCGAGTACGCTCCTGCTGGATGGAAGGGCGATGCCGTTCGAGAGCGGGAGGTAAAGAACGTGTTGTTCCCGCTGTTCAATCGGGATCGTGACGCAACGTTAGCGATGTTCGAGATCATCAAGAATCAGCCGGGGTACTGATGGCTGAATTGATTCACCTTGGCGATATCGCGATCAGCGTCACCCGGAAGGACGTGAAAAACGTCCACTTGTCGGTTCACCCACCGGATGGGCGCGTCACGCTCGTTGCACCAATGACCACCAGAATCGATGTTGCAAGAGCCTACGCGATCACGCGGATTGGCTGGATTAGGCAGCAGAAAGTCCGTTTCTCAAAGCAGGCTCGCGAGGCACCGCGTCAATTCAAGGGACGGGAAACCCATTATCTCTGGGGTCGGCGGCATCTCCTGAAGCTAACCGAACGGAACGAAAAACCGACGATCAAAGTGGATCACCGGACTATCCACCTACAGGTTCGACCCGGGGCCGAGGCGGACCAGCGAGCCCGAATAATGCACGAGTGGCATCTCGGTTTGCTACACGATGCGATCCCCGAGCTGATCCGCAAGTGGGAGGCCCGAATTGAGGTCAAGGTTCGCGGCTACTTTCTGCAACGGATGAAGACTAAATGGGGAAGCTGCAACCCTCAGCG
>CAZVMY010000281.1:0-4587 GCA_964628955.1 uncultured Methylocystis sp. | reverse complement strand
GGCGACGTCTTCCTGCAGGCCGAGAAGGAATACTCGCGGCACAATTTCGAGCACAGCGACGCCGACCTGCTGTTCCGGCAGTTCTCGGAGGCGGAGACTTATTGCCAGCGGCTGCTGACCGACGGCTGGTCAGACGACGGCGCCAGCAACCAGCCGCGCCATCTCATGGTGCAGCCGGCCTATGATCAGGCGCTGAAGGCGAGCCACCTGTTCAACCTGCTCGACGCCCGCCGCGTGATCTCCGCCACCGACCGGCAGGCCTACATCGGCCGCGTGCGCGACCTCGCCAAGGCCTGCGGCCAGGCGTGGCTGGCGACGGAGGGGGGCGGGGCGGGTTAGGGCACTTCGATCACGCGTTCGCCGGCCGAAAGCGCTTTGATGATGTCCGGCAGCGCCGGTTCGAGCGCTGACCACAAGGCCTGATTGCTCACGTTGCCCAGCCGAATCCAGACGATGGGCGGACCTTCACGGTTCAAGACCGCCATCGTGAGGAAATCCTCGTCCTTGGTCACGAGGACGGCGCCGCGTGACCTGGCCTCCGACCAGATGACTGCGTCGGCAGCCGCGCCGAAGCCGATCCGGTTCACGTGCTCGGCCTCGAACCCCGCTTCGCCCAACCTGTCCGCACGAGCAGGCGGCAACTGGGCGTCGACGAGAAAACGCAAATCAGGCGGTGACGACGACGGGATGGTCCATCACCTCGGCCGCGTAGGCGAGAGCGGCTGTTATGTCGTCGTCGGTCAGATAGGAAAAGTCGGCCAGGATCTCTTGGCGGGTGACATTCTCCGCGAGCATCCCGAGAACATCCGTGACGCGGACGCGCGTCCCCCTGATCACGGGCCGTCCACCACAAATCCCGGGATCGGTCACGATGCGCGCGAGGTGATCGTCTTCCGGGGCAGGGCTCACAACCAATTCTCCGTCAGCCGGTATGGTCCAAACATAGTCGATTTTCGGTCCGGATGCCACGCGCGGACCGAGGGCAGCCTTGCCGTGTCGTGCCCTGTCTGACACATCGGGTTCCGATCTCTTCAGCGTTTGACCCATGCCCGATCTCCTTCTCGAACTCCTCTCAGAGGAAATTCCGGCGCGCATGCAGGCGCGGGCCGCCGACGACCTGCGCCGGCTGGTGACCGACGCGCTCGTCGAGCAGGGCTTTTTCTACGAGGGCGCCACGGCGTTCGTCACGCCGCGCCGGCTGGCGCTCGCCGTGGCAGGGCTGCCGGCGAAGGGCAGGGACGTGACCGAGGAGCGCAAGGGGCCGCGCGTCGGCGCGCCTGCTGCGGCGATCGAGGGCTTCCTCAAGGCGGCGGGTCTCGCCGCGCTCGATCAGGCGACGGTCGTCAGCGATCCGAAGAAGGGCGACTACTACGTCTCCAGCACCACGCGGCCCGGCCGGCCGACGATCGAGGTTCTGGCCGAGGTGCTGCCCGGCGTGATCCGCGGCTTCCCCTGGCCGAAGTCGATGCGCTGGGGGCCGGCTTCGGTCTCGACCGCGAGTCTCCGCTGGGTGCGGCCGCTGCAATCGATCGTCGCGACCTTCGGGTCGGACGTGGAAGCGCCGGAGGTCGTCCCGTTCGAGATCGATGGGATCGTCGCAGCCGCGACGACCACGGGCCACCGGTTCATGGCGCCGGCGCCGATCCCCGTGAAGCGGCTGGAGGATTACCGGTTCAGGCTGAAGCAGGCCTTCGTCGAGCTCGACCGGGAGGACCGCAAGACCGGCATCCTCGCGCAGGCGAGGGAACAGGCCCTGATCGCCGGGCTCGACCTCGTCGAGGACGAGGGGCTGCTCGACGAGGTGACCGGCCTCGTGGAATGGCCGGTGGTGCTGACCGGCTCCTTCGACGCGCGCTTCCTGGAGGTGCCGGACGAGGCGATCCGCGCCACGATCCGTGCCAACCAGAAATGCTTCGTGCTGAAGGACCCCGCGACCGGCCGGCTCGCGAACCGGTTTCTGCTGACCGCGAACATGGTGACGATCGACGGCGGCAAGACCGTGATCGCCGGCAACGAGCGCGTGATCGCGGCGCGTCTGTCCGATGCGAAGTTCTTCTGGGACACGGACCGGAAGGTGCGTCTGGAAGACCGGCTGGAGAAGCTGAAGACGGTTCGCTTCCATGAGAAACTCGGCTCGCAGTACGAGCGGGTCGAGCGGATCGCCGCGCTGGCGCGGGAGATCGCGCCGCTGGTCGGTGCCGATGCCGATCTGGCGGAACGCGCTGCGCGGCTCTGCAAGGCGGACCTGCCGACCGAGATGGTCGGCGAGTTCCCGGAGTTACAGGGCCTGATGGGCCGGCATTACGCGACGCTGGAAGGCCAGCCGGCGGACGTCGCTGCCGCGATCGAGGAGCATTACAAGCCGGTCGGCCCGTCCGACCGCGTGCCGACCGCGCCGGTCTCGGTCGCCGTGGCGCTCGCCGACAAGCTCGACACGCTGGTCGGCTTCTGGGCGATCGACGAGAAGCCGACCGGGAGCCGGGACCCGTTCGCGCTCCGGCGGGCGGCGCTGGGGGTTTGCGCCATCGCGCTAACCAATGAGATTCCAATTTACCCAAGAGACCTGTTCGAGAAGCACGCGAAGCGCTTTGGTCCCGAATTCGAGATGGTCAATTATCCGAATTGGCGGGATAAGGCCGACAGCTTCCAGCTGTTCTTCGAGGATCGCCTGAAGGTCCAGATGCGCGAGACCGGCGCGAGGCACGATCTGATCGATGCGGTGTTGACAGAGCGCGGCGGAGAGCAAGACATTCTGACAATCGTTCGCCGCGTTGGGGCGCTGGGCGAATTTCTGGAAACAGAAGACGGTCGAAATTTGTTGGCCGGCTACCGTCGAGCAAACATTGTCGATGAAGAGACCGATAAGATTTTTGACGCTGAAGCCAGACTCCAAGCCGAGAGCAACCTTGAGCAATTGCCCGATGACCAACTCCTCACGGAACAGGACGAGAGGACTCTCTTTCATGCTCTCAACCAGGTTCTGACGACCGCCCCCGAGCATATGAGACGAAGAGATTTCGTCGCCGCGATGCAGGCGATGGCGGCGCTGCGGCCGGCGGTCGATGCCTTCTTCGAGGCGGTGCGCGTCAATGCCGACGATCCGGCGCTGCGCCTCAACCGGCTGCGCCTCCTCGCGCAGTTCCGCCGCGTCACTCTCACCGTTGCGGATTTCTCGAAGGTGGCGGGGTGAAGGACCGCGACGGCGCGCGCGTGGCCGACGCCCCTCACCCTGCCCTCTCCCCGTCCTGCGGGGAGAGGAATGCAGTTTCAACGCCGCACCACAGCCGGGCACGTGCTCATCCTCTCCCCGCCACGCGGGGAGAGGGCAGGGTGAGGGGTGTTTGACGAGAGTGCAGCCTTTCCCGTGGCCGACACCCCTGCCCCAATCTCGCCTGCCCCGCGAGGGTGCGGGCTGCGGCTCGCGTCGTGATTCTTTCTGCAAACGCCTTCCATTCGGTCGAACCGGAGCACTCCCCCATGAACGTCCGCCCCGATCTTCCCGCCTCGCCGCTTTCGCTGCGCTACGGCGGCGACGCGCCCGTCGGCGCGCCGCTCTGGAACGAGGCGATCGCGACCATGCTGGCGCATCGCTCGGTGCGGGCCTACCGGCCGGATCCCCTCCCGGCCGGCGCATTGGAGGCGATCGTCGCCGCGGCGCAATCGGCATCCACCTCGTCCAACCTGCAAACCTGGAGTGTGATCGCGATCGAGGATCAGGCCACGAAGGACCGCCTGGCGGTGCTGGCGTCGAACCAGAAGCACATCAGCCAGTGCCCCGTTTTCCTGCTGTGGATCGCCGATCTCGCGCGCTCGAACCATGTGGCCGACATGATCGGCTCGACCCACGCCGGCAACGACTACCTCGAGATGTTCCTCGTCGCCGCGATCGACGCCGCGATGGCGGCGCAGAACGCGGCGGTCGCGGCCGAGTCGCTCGGCCTCGGCATGGTCTATATCGGCGCGCTCCGGAGCCATGCCGACGAGGTCGCGGCGCTGGTGGGGCTTCCGGACGGCGCCCATGCCGTGTTCGGCATGTGCGTCGGCTACGAGGACACGTCGAAGCCGGCCCACATCAAGCCGCGCCTACCGCAGGCGGTCGCACTCCACCGCGAGCGCTATGGCGCGCAGCCGGACGAAGCGGCGATCCGGCGCTACGACGCGATCATGAGCCGGTTCCTCGCTGAGGAGCGCCTGCCGGACTACGCGTGGTCGAAGCGCTCGTCCGACCGCGTGGCGGGGCCGGAAAGCCTGTCGAACCGCGACAAGCTCGTGGCGATGCTGCGCCGTCTCGGCTTCTTCCGCCGCGAGGGGCTCTGACCCGTTCAGTCGGGGTTGAGCGGTGGAGCGGTTGTGGTTCGGCCGTGCTGCGTTGCAATGGCGCGGGGTTTCGGCGACAAGTCGGCGCGTCGCGGCCGGCGATGGCGCGATCTCCAGACGGGACGGGCAGATGACGAAGTGGGTCTATACGTTCGGCGACGGCAAGGCCGAGGGCGCGTCCGGCATGAAGAACCTGCTCGGCGGCAAGGGCGCGAACCTCGCCGAGATGTCGAACCTGGGACTGCCCGTGCCGCCCGGCTTCACCATCAC
>CAZVMY010000280.1:0-4589 GCA_964628955.1 uncultured Methylocystis sp. | reverse complement strand
CAAGCGCCCAGACGAGGTTGATCGGCGTGAGGGCCACCGCGAAGCCGCCGGCGAGCTGGGCGAGGGTGTCCATCACGTCCTCAGATGATCGTGGAGAGGAACGTCTCCAGCGGCCCCGTACCGATCTGGTAGCCGAGCACGCGGTCGAAGCCGATATAGGCCACGAGCGCGAGGATCAGGCCGTAGACGACGTCGCGAAGTGAGCGCCGGCTGCCAAAGGCCCGTGCGGTCATCGCGAACAGGATCATGGAAGCCGGGATAAACCCGGCGAAATCGATCGTCGCGACGTTCAGCAGGAGGCCCGCGATCAGCGTGCCGAGCGAGACCGGATTGACCGGCGTCTCGTCGATTTCCCGGTTCCAGCCTGCCGTGACGGCCACCACGATCAGGGCGGTGCCGAGCAGCAGCAGGCCGATCGTGATCGCCCAGGGAAAGACCGTCGGCCCGACCCGCGCATAGATCGCGCCGGTCGGAATGCCGAGCGTCGCCCATACGGCGACCAGTCCCAGCGCGACGACGCCGGCGCCGGCCAGGATCTCCTCGACCCTTACGGCCGATCGCGCGCCGGCCGCCATCCGTCAGCTCGCGAGGCCGACGTCGCGGAGGATGCCGGTGATGCGCTGCGTCTCGCTCTCGACGTACTGGCCGAAGGCATCGCCTGCGAGATAGATCGGCGTCCAGTCCCGCCGCTTCAGCTCCGCCTGCCAGGTCGGGCCCTTGGCCATCCGGTCGATGAGGTCGATCAGTGCCTTCCTCTGGTCGGCGGTGATCCCCGGTGCGCCAAACACGCCGCGCCAGTTGAAGAGCTCGACGTCGACGCCCTGTTCCTTGAGCGTCGGCACGTCGATGCCGGCCTGACGCGTGTCGGACGAGATCGCGAGCGCCCGTAGCTTGCCGGCCTTGATCTGTTCGGCGAACTCGCCGAAGCCGGACACGCCGACCGAAACCTGGTTGCCGAGGAGCGCTGCCTGGGCGGGGCCGCCACCTGCATAGGCGACGTAGGCCACCTTGCGCGGGTCGACGCCGACCGCCTTGGCGATCATGCCGCAGAGAATGTGGTCGGTTCCGCCGGCCGAGCCGCCGGCCCATGAGATCTTGCCCGGGTCGGCCTTGAACGCCGCGACGAGATCCCTGGCGGTCTTGAACGGCGATTCGGCCGGGACCACGAGCACTTCGAATTCGCCGGTGAGGCGCGCCAACGGCGTTACGGCCGCCAGGGTGACAGGCGACTTGTTGGCGACGAGCGAGCCCACCATCACCATGCCGCCCATCATCAGGGCGTTGGCCTTGCCCTTCTTGGCGTTGACGAATTTGGGCAGACCCACCGCCCCGCCGGCACCCGGCGCGTGCTCGAACTGGAAGTTCTGGATGATGCCGTCCGTGCGCATCGATTGTTCGATCGTCCGGGCTGTCTGGTCCCAGCCGCCACCGGGCGCTGCCGGAACGAACATGTCGATGCTGGTGATGGCCTGGGCAAGCGCCAGACCGGACGAGGCACCAAGGGCTGCGGCCCCTGCGAGAAGCGAGCGGCGGTCGATCATGATTTCCATCCCTTTGGAAGGCCGGGACTGGCGATGCACGCCGCCGGCTAAACTGTTGTTCTGTTTGATCCGACGCTATGGACCTTCGCCGCGGCTGTCAATTTGCGAACGGTCCCGCGAGGGCGGATCGCTCCGAAACGGACTGGGCGCCGGCTGCGTGTCCCGCAGCCCGGCCGAGCGTCACGGCCGACAGAAGTCCGGCACCCGACAGATAGCCCCAGCCGCCAGGCCCGGCCAGCCCCCGCGCCGCGCCGCCGCCGGCAAAGAGGTTGGGAAACCGCCCGCCATCGACCTTCAGAACACGCGCCCCGGCATCGACCACGAGACCGCCCTGCGTCATCAGCAGCGCGCCGACGACTTTCACCGCGCGATAGGGCGGAGCGAGCCGGTTCGAGGGCTGGAAGGTCCGCCCGAAAGCGTCGTTGCCGCTGCTGGCGGCGAGCCGGTCGATGTCCGCCAGCGTCGCCGCGAGCGCCGCGACCGGCAGTCCCGTCCGCGCCGCCAGCACCTCCACCGTGTCCGCCTCGATGATGGCGCCCGACTTCGTCGCCTCGCGGTAGTCGTCGATCTGCGACGCGATCGCGTGGATGCGCTGGTCGAAAATGCTCCAGACGGCGCCGCCCGGCTGCCTCGCGACGTCGGCCGTATGCTCCGAATAGCCGCGGGACTCGTCGGCGAAGCGCCGGCCGGACAGGTTCACCTGCACGCCGCCCTCGGTCATCGTCGCCCAGGTGATCTGAACGCCGTGCCCGGCCGCGATGCTCGCGTGGCCCTGATAGCTCCCGAGATCGGCGAGCCCGGCGCCGAGCGCCTCGCCCCAGCGCAGCGCGTCGCCGGCGTTGCCGGGATGGCCGAAGTAGAGCACGTCCGCCATCTCGGGCAGATGGCGCCGCAGCAGGTCGCGGTCGGCGCCGAAGCCGTTGCAGGCGAGCACGAGCGCGCCGACGCCGATGCGCTCGCGACGTCCGCCCGGCCGTTCGACGACGAGCCCGCGCACGCGGTCGCCGTCGCGCACCACGAGATCGGTCACGCGGGCTTCGGTCGCAAGCGGCACGCCAGCCGCCGCGACGGCCGCGAGCAGCGCGCCGAGCAGTTCCTCGCCGCGGCGGTTAGGGGTGCCGTGCATGCGCAGCCGCGAATGGCCGGGGTAGCGGAAGTTGTCGACGACGTCGAAGGCGAGGCCGGTCCGGTCCGCCAGCCATTCGACCGTCGGGCCGGCCAGTGCCGCCACGGCCTGGACGATGGCCGGATCGGTCTGGCCGGCGGTCGCAGCGAGCAGATCCGCCGCGAGAAGGTCCGGACCATCCTCGATCCCCTTCGCGCGCTGGAAGCGCGTTCCCGCCGCCGGGATCTGCCCGGTCGACATGCCGGTCAGGCCATAGGGTATCGCGTCGCGCTCGAGCACGAGCACGTCCGCGCCGGCCTCGGCGGCGGCGAGCGCTGCCGTCAGCCCGCAGGCGCCGGCACCGACCACGGCGACGTCGACGTCGAGGTCGAGGTCGAACGGCCTGCCGTCATCGGGAATCACGCCCATCGGTCAGCGTGCCAGCGCATCGAGTTCAGCCACGACCTCGGTGCAGCTCCGCAGCATCGCGACCGAGGCGAGCGCCTGAAGGTTCGGCGCCTGCAGCGCCGGATCGATGGTGGCGCATCCATCGGCCAGAAGCGTGGTCGGAAAATCGAGCACCTGCGCGTGCCGGATCGTGGAGGCGACGCCGCCGTTCGTCACGATCCCGCCGACGATCAGGTGCCGGATGCCGGCCTTGCCCAGCACCCATTCGAGCCGGCTCTGGTAGAAGGCGGAATAGGCGACCTTCTCGATCCGCACGTCGATCGTGCCCATCGCGTCGATGGTCCGCTGGCCGGTGCTCCCCGGCGCGAAATCGCCCTGCTTCAGGAATGGCCTGAGCCGTTTCAGATGCTCCGCGATGAACGGCACGCCGCCCCGCCCGTGCACGATCGTGAACTCCGTTGCCACGACGAGCAGGCCGGCGCGGCGCGCGGCCGCGGCGACCCCGGCCAGTGCCGGAATGATCGCTGCGAGCGCCCGCCCGTCGACGCCGCCGCGCGCATAGGCACCGTGGGGCTCAAGAAAATCGTTCTGCATGTCGCAGATCAGCAGTGCCGTCGTTGCGGGATCGATCATCGCGCGTCGCCCTGCGTCAGGATCACGTTGCCGAAACGGTCGACCACGGCCGTCATGCCGGGTTCGACGAGGATCGTCGTGTCGGGCTGTTCGAGGATCGCCGGCCCGTCGATCGTCGCACCCACCGGGAGCGCCAGCCGGGCGTAGAGCGCCGTTTCGTGCCAGGCGCCGGCGAAGCGCACCGGCCGGCTGCCGCGCCGCGCGGCCTCGACGGTCAGCCCCGGCTCCGGCGCCAGCAGCATCAGGTCGAACGGTGGCCGCCGGCCGATGACGGCCACGCGCAGGTTGAGCAGCCGGACCGCGACGCCGTCGAGCACGCGGCCGTAGACCTCGGTGTAACGGTCGTCGAACGCGCGGCTGAGATCGTCGGTCGTCAGCCCGCCATCCGGCAGCCGGACGGCGATGGTGTGCGACTGGCCGACATAGGCCATGTCGCAGTCGACGATGGTTTCCACGGCGTCGAACGCGAGACCCGAGCCCTCGACCACGGCGCGGCCCTCGGCCATCATGCGCTCCAGCCGGCTGGCGGCAGCCGCAAGATCGCTCTCTCCGAGCACGGCGTTGACGGTCTGCACGGAGTCGTGCCGCATGTCGGCGACGACGCAGCCCAGCGCACTGGTGATGCCGGGATAGCGCGGGACGAGCGCGCATTTCAGCCCGACGTCGCGCAGCAGCGCTCCGGCATGCAGCGCGCCGCCACCGCCGAACGGCATACCGGCGAAGCGGCGCGGATCATGGCCCTTCTCGACCGACACGAGGCGGATGGCGCCGGCCATCTGCGCGTTGGCGACGTCGATGATCGCCTCGGCGGCGGCGACCGGATCGAGCTCCAGCGGGTCTCCGTCGTGGCTCGCGATCGCGCGCCGCGCCGCCTCGACGTCGAGGCGGGCGAGCTTGCCGCC
>CAZVMY010000279.1:0-4599 GCA_964628955.1 uncultured Methylocystis sp. | reverse complement strand
CCGACGAGATCGAATAGTTGACGCCCTTGATCTTGAACCAGGTCGCCAGCGTCGCCGAGGCTGTCGACGACATGCCCTTGGGCACCGCGAAGGGGCCGACCTTCTTCGACGTGCCGCTCTCGCGCGCCTTGTCGTAGGCATCGATCAACGCGCGTGTGGACGGGCCGCCGGAGCCCATGATGATGCCGGTGCGCTCGTCGGAAATGTCTCTCTGTTCTAGCCCCGCATCCTGGATCGCCTGGTCCATGGCGACGTGGTTCCACGCGGTGCCGCCGCCGTGGAAGCGCATCGCCCGCCGGTCGACGATCGCGGCGGGGTCCAGCGTCGGCGCGCCCTGCACGCGGCAGCGAAAGCCGTGCTCGGCGAAATCGCTGGCGAAGGTGATGCCCGATTTCGCCTCGTGCAGGGAGGACAACACCTCCTGGGTATTGTTGCCGATCGAGGAAACGATCCCCATTCCGGTGACGACGACGCGTCGCATGGTTCCGTGCCTCTTCTGTGGGTGCGGTCAGGCCGGCTGCGGTCGGAACAGGCCCACCCGCAGGTCGCTCGCCTGGTAGATGGTGCGCCCGTCCGCCTTCAGCCAGCCGTCGGCGATGCCGAGCACCAGCTTGCCGCGGAACACGCGCTTGAAGTCGACGCCGTACTCCACTTCGCTGACGGTCGGCAGCACCTGGTCGCTGAACTTCACCTCTCCGACGCCGAGCGCCCGACCTCGCCCGGTGGAGCCCAGCCATCCGAGGAAGAACCCGACCATCTGCCAGAGCGCATCGAGCCCGAGGCATCCGGGCATGACGGGATCGCCCTGGAAGTGGCAGGCGAAGAACCAGAGGTCGGGTCGCACGGCGAGCGTCGCCCGGATGTGGCCTTTGTCGTGCGCGCCGCCGGTCTCGCCGATCGAGGAGATACGGTCGAACATCAGCATCGGCGGCAGAGGCAACTGCGCGTTGCCCTGGCCGAACAATTCGCCACGGCCGCAGGCGAGAAGGTCGTCGTACTCGAAGCTCGAGCGCCGCTGGGTCATTTTTTGTTTCGTCCCTTGCGCGGCCGCACGGCATCGGTTCGGGCGGAAGCGGCCCGCCCGTCCGCAGCGGTCCTAACACGACGTCAAGCGTCACGAAAAGCCGCAGTACCGCCGATGCGCGTCGCGCGCTCCGTTGCGGCACTGCGCCCGGCGACGACCGGGCGACCTCAGGTTGCAGGACCCGGCCGCCGCGGATTAGAATGACGGCGATGTCAAGTCTGCCCCCGATCCCTTCCGGTCCGAAGTCCGCCTTGCCCGAAGAGGCCGCTCTCGGCTGCCCCGTTCACAAGCTGCGATCGCTGCTGCGCCGCTCCGGTCTGCGGCCGACCCGGCAGCGTCTGGCGCTCGGGTGGCTGATGTTCGGCAAGGGCGATCGCCACATGACGGCCGAGTCGCTCTACGAGGAAGCGACGCGCGCCCGTGTTCCGGTCTCGCTCGCCACGATCTACAACACCCTGCATCAGTTCACGGACGTCGGATTGCTGCGGCAGGTCGCCGTCGACGGCGCGAAGGGCTATTTCGACACTAACGTGTCCGACCATCACCACTTCTTCGTCGAGGGCGACGGTCTTCTGGATATCCCAGGGCCGGCGATCTCCGTGGGTTCCCTGCCGGAGCCGCCGGAGGGCATGGAGATCGCGCGCGTCGACGTGATCGTGCGCCTCAGGCGCAAGGCCACCTGAGAGCGTCACGCCACCGGTAGAAGCAGCTCTGGCCCGTCGAACGCGGCGGAAACCCGCGCGGCAGCGCCCGCCACGGACAGCCGGTCCACAGAAGATACAAGATCGCATCCAGCATCCGCCGCCGGCCGTGAACCGGCGGTCGCCCCAGACCCGAGCAGGGCGTCAGTGGTCCGATCGTCGCCTACTCATCGTCGGTCAGACTGCCTGCATAGCCCGCGACCTCGCGCCCTCCATCGGTGCTTCGCAACCACGACCGAATCACAAGCCGCTGAAATCACTTAACCCTTTTCCGGCCAGCCTCTGAGGATGAGGGAGGAGGTAGACCCGTTCTCAGACGAACGACACGCCCGGCCCGACGGGTGGCAGTCCGAGATGGCGGGCGACGCTGGCCGCAACGTCGGCGAAGCTCGACCGCCGGCCGATGTCCCGCCCCACGATCCCCGGTCCGAAACCCAGCACCGGCACGTGCTCGCGTGTGTGGTCGGTGCCGCGGAACGTCGGATCGCAGCCATGGTCGGCGGTGATCACCACGAGATCGCCGGGCCTGAGCCGCGCCGTCACCTCCGGCAGGCGCCGGTCGAAGGCTTCCAACGCCGCGGCATAGCCGGCGACGTCGCGGCGGTGACCGTAGAGGCTGTCGAAATCGATGAAGTTCGCGAACAGGAAGCCGCCGTCCGGCAACGTCTCCAGCTCCTCCAGCGTGCGGTCCATCAACGCCATGTTGCCGGACGCCTTGACGATGCGGCCGGTGTTCCTATGTGCGAAGATGTCACCGATCTTGCCGACGGAGACGATCGTCCGGCCGTGCCGTGCCGCGCGGTCGAAGATGGTGTCGGCCGGCGGCGTGACGGCGTAGTCGCGCCGGTTCGGGGTGCGCTCGAAATCGGCGGCCGACTTGCCGACAAAGGGCCGGGCGATGACCCTGCCGATCATCAGCGGGTCGACGAGGCGGCGGGCGATCGCACAGACCTCGTAGAGCCGATCGAGGCCAAAGTTTCCCTCGTGCGCTGCGATCTGGAAGACGCTGTCGGCCGAGGTGTAGCAGATCGGCTTGCCGGTCCGGACGTGCTCCTCGCCGAGGTCACGGATGATGTCGGTGCCCGACGCATGCACGTCGCCGAGGATGCCGGGGAGGTTCGCCTCGCGAACCAGCGCCGCGACCAGATCGGGCGGGAAGGCGGGGATGGTCTTGGGAAAATATCCCCAGTCGAACGGGACCGGGCAGCCGGCGATCTCCCAGTGGCCGGACGGGGTGTCCTTGCCCTTCGAGCGCTCGACCGCATGGCCGAACAGACCGCCGGTCCCGCCGGCCAGACCCGGCGGCAGGCGACCGGTTGAGGCCTGCGCGGCACGGCCGAGGCCGAGCGCATCGAGATGAGGCAGGCGGAGCGGGCCGCTGCGGCCGACCTCTGCCTCGCCCGCCGCACAGGCTGCGGCGATGTGACCGAGCGTGTCGCCGCCGGCGTCGCCGTAGTCGGCTGCATCGGCGGCGGCGCCGATGCCGAAGGAATCCATGACGAAGATCGCGGCGCGGGTCATGACCTGACGATATCAGGACTCACGCATCGGCCGCGACGGCAATCGCCGGCGCCTCCAGATCGAAGGCGGCCGCGAGCAGGGCCTTGGTGTAGTCGGTCTTCGGTGCCGCGAAGACGCTGGCTGCCGTTCCGGCCTCGACCACCTTGCCGTCCTTCATGACGATCAGTTCGCTGGCCAGCGCCCGCACGACCTTGAGGTCGTGGCTGATGAAGAGATAGGCGAGGCCGCGCTCCTGCTGCAGCGTGCGCAGCAGGTCGACGATCTGCGCCTGCACCGACATGTCGAGGGCCGAGGTCGGCTCGTCGAGCACCACGAATTTCGGGCCGAGCGCCATGGCGCGGGCGATCGCGATCCGCTGGCGCTGGCCGCCGGAGAATTCGTGCGGGTAACGGTCCATGCTCGCGGGATCGAGCCCGACGTCGACGAGCGCCGAAGCGACGATCTCGCGCCGCGCCCCCCGTGACAGGCTACGGTTCTGCACCAGCAGCCCCTCCTCGACGATATCGGCCACGGAAAGGCGCGGCGAAAGCGAGCCATAGGGATCCTGAAAGACGATCTGCAGATCCTTGCGCAACGGGCGCATCGCTTTGAAGCGCAGGCCGTCGATCCGGCGGCTGAGGAAGGTGATCGGGCCTTCCGACTGGATGAGGCGCAGGATCGCCTGCCCCAGCGTCGTCTTGCCCGAGCCCGATTCGCCGACGACGCCGACGGTCTCGCCTTCGCGGATCGTGATGGAGACCTCGTCCACCGCCTTCACGTGGCCGACGACACGGCGCAGGAAGCCGCGGCGGATCGGGAACCAGATCTTGAGCCCGTCCACCTCGACGATCGGGCGCGCCGCCGGGTTCGGCTCCGGCGGCGAACCTTTCGGCTCGGCCTCGAGCAGAGCCTTCGTATAGGGATGTCGGGGGCTTGCGAAGACCTCGGCAACCGCCCCTTCCTCGACGATCCTGCCGTTGCGCATGACGCAGACGCGGCGAGCGAGGCGGCGCACGATGCCGAGATCATGGGTGATGAACAGGATCGCCATGCCGTGGCTCGCCTGCAGGCGCTTCAGCAGCCGGAGAATCTGCGCCTGGATGGTGACGTCCAGCGCCGTCGTCGGCTCGTCGGCGATCAGCAGATCCGGCTCGTTGGCGAGCGCCATCGCGATCATCACGCGCTGCCGCTGGCCGCCGGAAAGCTGGTGCGGATAGCTCGCCAGCCGGCCGGCGGGATCGGGAATGCCGACCTCCTCCAGCAGCGCAATCACACGGGGCCGGATCGCGGCGCCGCGCGCCCGGCCGTGCAGCTCGAGAATCTCGCCGATCTGCGCCTCGATCGTGTGCAGCGGATTGAGCGAGGTCATCGGCT
>CAZVMY010000278.1:0-4603 GCA_964628955.1 uncultured Methylocystis sp. | reverse complement strand
ATCCGCGAAGGCGGCCGCACCGTCGGCGCCGGCGTGGTCGCGGGAATCATCGAGTGATGGCGTCGATGACGCCAAGCCGACGGCATCAACAGTGCCGGACCGCGGCAAGCCGCGGGCCGGTCGGCGCCGGCGTGGTGGCGGGAATCATCGAGTAAGCTCGTCATTCCGGGGCGCGGCAGGCCGCCATCCTCTCCCCGCGGGGCGGGGAGAGGTCCCGGAGCGAAGCGGAGGGGGTGAGGGGCGTGTCAGGGCAGGGTATCCCGTCCGTGGCCGGCACCCTTGACCCTGCCCTCTCCCCGTTCCACGGGGAGAGGTGGCGCGCCGGACCGCAGCGAACGAAGACGGTTTCGCTTCGCGGAGCCGCAATGACGGGTTTGGAGTGCTGACTACCCCAGCGTGAAAGCCTCGTGGACGGCGCTCTTGATGCCGCCGCCGACGATCGGCCCGCCGCCGGCGACATGGATGAAATCACCGACGACGACCGCCCCGGTGCCGTGGCGGGGCGTCAGCATCGGCGCGAAGGTCTCCCAGCGGTCGGTCTGTGGATCATAGGCCTCGTGCACGCCGAACACCCGGTTCGTGCCTTCGCCGCCCATGCAGTGGATGCGGCCGCGATACAGCACGGCGCCATGGCCTGAGCGCTGGGTCGGCATGGGATTGCGCGCCGTCCAGAGGTCGGCGGTGGCGTCATAGCTGTGATGCAGCGCCGAGTTGGTGTGGAAGCTGTCCACCCGGCCGCCGACGACGTGGATGCGACCGTCCACGACAGCCACGCCGGTGTGGTCCCGCCCGAGCGGCAGCGGCGCGCGGTCCGAATAGCGATCCTCTTTCGGATCGTAGACCAGATGCCAGTCGATCGATTTCTTGGTGTCGAAAGTGTCGCCGATCGCGCCTCCGATCAGGTGGACCAGACCGCCCAGCGCGACGCAGGCGATCGAGCCGGCAGCGCGGGGCAGGGGGCGGATCTCGCGCCAGGTTTCATCGTCGGCTCCGAAGACGAAGCTCCGCGGATCGGGCCGGCGGTTCTGCTCGACAAAGCCCCCGAAGGCGAAGATCCGCTCGTCGAGCGTGGCGACGCCGACGTGATTGACGCCCCTCGGCAGCAGGGCGAGATCGAGCCAGCGATCCTGCGACGGTTCATAAGCGTGGTGGAACGGGTGATCGACCCGCGTCTCGCCATAGCCACCGATCAGATGCACGCGCCCCAGGCGCGCCACGGCCCAGGCCATCTCGGTGCGCGGCACCGGCAGCTCGGCCCGGCTCAGCCAGCGCCCCATGTTCGCGGCCTTCGGCGCCGGGCCGTCCAGAACGCGCTGTTCCAGCGCGATCGGCGGCAGCTCGACGCGACCGGTCTTGTTGATCGGCTCGTACGGCGGAGCGTGGCCGGCATGCTGTCCGAGAGCCGGGGCGACGCCGAGCGCGGCGGCGGTGGCGAGGAACGACCTGCGATGCAGGATCATGGCGGCACCTCCCTTGTCTTCGAACGATCATACTGACGCTCGTTTGACGCCAACAAGACACCAACGACCGGCCGGGCAGCGGAAAGACGCCGCAAACGGTGCGGTCGTCATCCGTTCGAATGATGCAACGCAGCACGGTGGCCGCTAACGTTCGGCACCGCAACAGCCGGAGGCCGGAATGCAGCCCTATGCTGATGTTTTCGGCTTTGCCGCCGCGGCCGCTACCTTGCTGACTTTCTGGCAGACACAGGCCCTGCCGATGCGGCTGTTCGCCGTCGCCTCCAACATCCTGTTCATTCTCTACGGCTGGCTGAGCGGGAACATGCCGCCGCTCGTGCTGCACCTCGTTCTGCTGCCGCTCAACACACGCATGCTGATCGTGTTGAACACGCGCCCCGACAAGAACTAGGCGCAACGAACTCAGAGACGGACGATCCCATGAGCATCGACAGCGAAGCCTTCTCGTCGGTGATCGACGATATGTACGATTCGGCGCTCGATCCGGCGCTCTGGCAGGCCGTCCTGAACCGCGTCTCATCCCTCACGGGAAGCGAGGGCGGCGTCATCTATCACCTCGCGCCGCACCGCCGCGCGTTCCTCGGA
The DNA here is from genome assembly GCA_964628955.1 of uncultured Methylocystis sp. GTDB lineage: Bacteria > Pseudomonadota > Alphaproteobacteria > Rhizobiales > Beijerinckiaceae > CAZVMY01. Next base: position 2,540 of record CAZVMY010000278.1, on the reverse strand, counting down.
CGATCGCGCGGAGGGATCGACGAGGCCGCGTGCGACGCCTACGAGCAGCGCCACTGGTGCAACCCCTGGGCTGCCACGATGATGCTCCAGCCGGCTGGCACGATCATGCTGTCCGACGAAATCCTGCCGTTCTCCGAGTTGAGCCGCACCGGCTTCCACGACGAAGTTCTTGCGCCGCAACGGCTCGGATACAGCTGCATGTCGCCGGTGATCAGCCAGCCGGATCACATCATGGCGTTCACGATCTGTCGCGACGTGCGACAGGGGCCGATGCCGGAAGAGGGACGGACGTTCGTCAGGGCGCTGCTCCCCCATCTCCAGCGCGCGTCGCAGCTGCAGATGCGGATCGAGAATCTCGAAGCCCTGCAGGAGGCCAGTCTGGCTGCGCTCGACGGGATCGCCACGGGCGTCGTGCTCGTCGATCGGTGGGCGCGGCTGGTGCATGTGAACCGGGCAGCGGAGCGCGTGTTCAGGTCGGGTGTGCTCGTGAGCCGCGACCGCACGCTTCATGCCGCGACGCCGGCGGCGTCTTCGGAACTGCGCGCCCTCATCCTCGACGTCGTTCGCGGCGGCGCAGGCGGCGCGATGGCGCTCCCCTCGCCCGGCGACGTCAGGCTGCCTATCGCGACGCTGGTTGCCCCTTCGCGGGGCGCGATGGCGAACCGCATCGCCGACGGGCTGATCACGGGCGTCTCGGCCGCCATCTTCCTCAAGGATCCGGGCGACGCACCGGAACCACGGGCCGACCTGCTCGCAAGGCTGTTCAGGCTGACGCCGGCCGAGGCCCGCGTTGCCGTCGCGCTCGCCCAGGGAGAGGCCTTCAGCGTCACCGCGCGGCGACTGCGCATCGGCGTGAACACGTTGAAGACGCATGCGAGGCGGATCTTCGCGAAATCCGGGGCCCGCCGTCATGCCGAGTTCGTCCGCATCCTCGGGAAGCACAACCTCGACTGGCATGCGCCTTCCGACTGAGATCATCACGGCAGGGCAAGCCACTCTTCACGGCCGTGTGATCGCGCACGGCACCCCGCGTCCAGAACGCGTATCCCACGGCTTGCCGGCGAGACGCCGGCGCGGCTTCACCCGGGAGGGGTCATCATGCCGATCAATGCGCAGGTCGTTGCCTGGGCGCGTCAGCGTCTGGGCCAGAGGGTCGGCGACGGCGAATGCTGGACGCTGTGCGAGCAGGCGATCGTCAATTCCAACGGCGTCAGTTCGCGGACCCTGACGCCTAACTTCGGCGCCCAGTCCGATTACGTCTGGGGCGACACGGCGGCCCTCGCCAGCCTTCAGGCCGGCGACGTGCTGCAGTTCCGCAACTATCGCTGGACCAAGACGACCCGCACCGACGAGGCGTTCTCGGACGGAAGCTCGTCGTTCAATACGCAAACGGAAACGCAGACGCGGCCGCACCATTCCGCGGTCGTCGGCAGCGCCGCCTCGGCCGGCATGGTCGAGGTCTTGGAGCAGAACGTCGATCCGGGCGGCCGGATCGTGCAGGCGAACACGTTGTGCCTGACCACGCAGTCGCCGCCGCCCACCGTACTCGCGATCCCCGGCGGAACGCGCACGACCACGGTGACGCATGCGGTATCCGGCACGGTGCGCGCCTATCGGCCGCGGCAGCGCCCCTGAAGCGAAGGAACGCTCCGCGCCAACCTTGAATCGGCCGCGGCGGGCATGTTATCGAGCACGTGGCGGCGCCTGGCGCCGCCGCTGCAGGGGTGTAGCTCAGCTGGTTAGAGTGGCGGTCTCCAAAACCGTAGGTCGTGGGTTCGAATCCCTCCTCCCCTGCCATTTTCTGCCCGATCGACCCGGCGCGCCTCGTGCCGTCAACGCGGTTCGGGTTTCGATTTGACGGAACACCCGCAAGGCTCTATTGCCTCGCGCTTCCTATGACAGTTCGATGCCTTTACCGGCCGCCCGAGCGGCGGCACGAGGGGTCGCGCTTCCGAGAGACCGCAGATGGCGAAATTCAACCCCGTCCAGTACATCCAGGAAGTCCGGGCGGAGGCCGCGAAGGTCACGTGGCCGACCCGGCGCGAGACGCTGATCACGACGGCCATGGTCTTCGTGATGGCGATCGTCGCGGCGATCTTCTTCGTGCTGGCCGATCAGGTGATCCGGATTTTCGTCCAGATCGTCCTCGGCATCGGGAGCTGAGGCGCCATGGCCAAGCGCTGGTACATCGTCCACGCGTTCTCGAACTTCGAGAACAAGGTCGCCGCCTCGATCAAGGAACAGGCCGTGCAGCGCGGCCTCGGCGAGCTGTTCGAGGAGGTGCTCGTCCCGACGGAGAACGTCATCGAGGTGCGCCGCGGCCGCAAGGTGAACGCGGAGCGCAAGTTCTTCCCGGGCTACGTTCTCGTGAAGGTGGACCTCACCGACGAAGCCTACCATCTGATCAAGAATACGCCGAAGGTCACGGGTTTCCTCGGCGCCGACAAGGCCAAGCCGATCCCGATCCCCGACCGTGAGGCCGAACGGATCAAGGGGCAGGTGCAGGAAGGCGTCGAGCACGCCAAGCCGACCATCAGCTT
>CAZVMY010000277.1:0-4612 GCA_964628955.1 uncultured Methylocystis sp. | reverse complement strand
ATGGCGATCGTGCGGTCGAGCTTGTGTCGTTCGCGCTCCTCCTGCGCGTAGGTCTCGTCGCGCCACGCCTCGAACGCCGCGAACCCCTGGTCGAGCGCGCGGGCGGTCCCGCGGTCGAGCCAGACTGTGCGTCGCGAGAGCCGCTCGAGGAAACGGCGGTCGTGGCTGATCAGCACCAGCGCCGACCGCAGGCCGGCGAGGGTCGCCTCCAGCCACTCGATCGCGGGCCGGTCGAGGTGGTTGGTGGGTTCGTCGAGCAGCAGCAGGTCGGGTGCGGGCGCGAGCACCCGGGCAAGCGCGGCGCGGCGCGCCTCGCCCCCGGACAGCGTCCGCGTCCCTTCCGCTCCGGTCAGGCCGAGGTCGCCCAGAAACGTCGTCGCGCGATGCGGATCGTCGTTCGGGCCGAGCCCATCGAGCACGTAGTCGAGCGTCGTCGCGAACGCCGTCAGGTCCGGTTCCTGCGGCAGGTAGCGCATCGTGGTGCCCGGCTGCACGAAACGCTCGCCGTCGGCCGGCTCGATCAGGCCAGCCGCGATCCTGAGCAACGTCGACTTGCCCGAGCCGTTGCGACCGACGAGACAGACGCGGTCGCGCGGCTCGACCGACAGGCCGGCGCCGGCGAGGCAGGGCGTGCCGCCGAACCCGTGGTGGATGTCACGCAACGTCAGAATGGGCGGCATGGTCCTGCGATCGACAGGGAGCCCGAGAAGGGCCAGAGGAGGTGCAACCGCACGGCACTCGCCATCGCAGGAGCAGGACCGGTTGGCAATCCTCGTCGCAATCGCGGACGCTGACGATCCGCGGCTCGAACCGTTCAGAGACCTCCGCGAGCGTGACCTCGTCGGACGGACGGGACGGTTCGTGGCCGAGGGTGAGGTCGTGATCAGGCTGGCGGCGGCCGAGCCACGGATCAGTCTGGAATGCGTCGTCCTCTCGCCGGCGCGGGCGCGGGGCATGGCCGACCTGATCGCGCTGCTGCCGGACACCGCGGCGGTCTACGAGGCCCCGCCCGGCGTTCTCGACACCGTCGCGGGCTTTCCCGTCCACCGCGGCGCGCTCGCCATCGGCCGGGCGCCGCAGAACCCCGGCGCCGATGCCCTGCTGCGGGGCGCCGACGACCCGGCGCTGATCCTGGTCGCGATCGGCATCGCCAACCACGACAACATGGGCGGCCTCTTCCGCAACGCGGCCGCGTTCGGCGTCACGGCCGTGCTGCTCGACGCAACCTGCTGCGATCCTCTCTATCGCAAGGCGATCCGCGTCTCGACCGGCGCGGCACTGAAAGTGCCGTTCGCACGCGGCGAGGATGCCGGAACCTTGATCGACGCGGTGGAGCGGGCGGGTTTCCAGCCGTTCGGCCTGTCGCCGGGCGGCAGGACGACACTGTCCGCACTGCGACCACCGACGATGGCGGCACTGGTGGTCGGCGCCGAAGGTCCGGGCCTGCCGCGCGCCATCCTCGACCGGGTGACGACGCTCGCGATCCCGATGGCGGCGGGATTCGACTCCCTCAACGTCGCGACGGCGGCCGGAATCGCGCTGCATCATTTCGCGTCAGCCGGAAGCGCGGGCGGGCCGACCCTTGTACTTGGACGGGCGCCCGACTAGGTCGGGAGCGGCCGGGCGCCACCGTCTCGCCGCCGATACCCCGCCGGGAGGACTCTTGACCGAACGCGCGCCCGCGGGCGATCCGGTTGACGAAGCGAGCGAAACGCCGGCCGCCCCGGCGCGCCGGCGCTGGCGGCTGATCGGAACCATTGCCAGCCTCGCCCTCTTCACCGTGTCGCTGGTGGTTCTGGGCATCATCGTGCGCGAGCTCGATGCGGCCGAGATCAGGGCCGCCTTCGCTGCCGCGAGCCTCCGGCAGATGGCGATGGCCGGGCTGTTCACGCTTCTGAGCTATCTCATGCTGACGGGCTACGATGCGCTCGGGCTCAGGCAGATCGGCGTCAAGGTTCCCTACAGGACGACGGCGCTGGCATCCTTCGCCAGCTACGCGGTCAGCTTCACGCTTGGTTTTCCCCTGCTCACGGCCGGCACCGTCCGCTACTGGATCTATGCCAAGGCCGGGCTGCGCGCACGACAGATCGCGAGCCTGACACTCATCGCCGGCGTCACCTTCTGGCTCGGCATGGCGCTGGTGCTCGGTGTCTGCCTGCTGGCGCGGCCGGCGGAAATCGCGGTGCTCAACCGGCTTCCGGTCTCGCTCAACCGGGTTATCGGCTGGGTGGTGATCGGCGCGGTCGCGACGTATCTGATCTGGGTTTCGATCAAGCGGCGATCGCTGACCGTGCAGGGCTGGACGCTGACCCTGCCGAGCTTTTCGGTCACCCTCGGCCAGATGGCGCTCGGCGCGGCCGACGTCTGCGCGGGTGGTGCGGTGCTGTTCGTGCTGCTGCCGGGCGGATATGGCATCCCGTACGAGAGCTTCATCGCCGCCTACGTGTTCGCCTGCATCCTCGGAATCGCCAGCCACGCGCCGGGCGGCCTCGGCGTATTCGAGGCGACGATCCTGCTGGCGCTGCCAGGCATCCCGAAGGAACAGTTGCTTGGCGCGCTGCTGCTGTTCCGCGTCTGCTACTACATCGTGCCGTTCGTGCTGGCGCTGGCGCTGCTCGGCGGACGCGAGATCCTGCTGCGCTGGAGCGCCCTCAGCCGCGACGTCGGCAACGACCCGGTAGAGTGGACCGAGGCGCCGGCGCCGAAGAAGCGACCCGGGCCATTTGCCGGCGAAGGTTCCGACCGTTAGGTTCCGGCCGCAATCTCCGGGCCGCAACGGGCGATGCCGCCGCACCGGCGCGTCACAACGCCGTCACGCGCATAGATTGAAACACGATCGAGGCTGCATGCCGTCGAGCACGACTGGGCTTCAAACCGGGGAGCGATCGCCTCACGAAGAGGAGGACCTGGCTCTACTCGACCGAATCGAACCGGCTGCGCACACCGACGAGCCGCAGCTCACAGCCTTGCGCCCATCGATGCGTGACCGCGTCGCGGGGGCCTGGCGTGCGGCTCTCGCCATCGTGATCCTCTTTCTCGTCCTGCACGCCGCGGCCGACCTGCCGGCTCCGGCGGCCGTCGCCTCGGCGGCGCTCTGCATCGGGCTCGTCCTGCTGCGGCGCGAGGTGAAGCGGCCGGACCGGGTCGAGACGAGGATCGCGCCACGCGCCGAAACCCTGCCGCGACGGACCGAGAAACTGCTCGAGAGCATGCCCGACCCGGCCATCGTCATCGATCAGCGCTCTCTCGTGCTTTACGGCAACGACGAGGCGCGGCGGCTGCTTCCCAGCCTCAAGGTCGAGAACCCGCTGTCGTTCTCGCTGCGCGCGCCCGACGTGCTCGACGCGGTCGAGGTCGTCCTGGCGGGCGGGCCGGCGCAGGACGTGGCCTTCGTCGAGCGCGTGCCGGTCGAACGCGCGTTCGACGTGCGCGTCGTGCCGCTCGAGGGCGTGGGCCCGCGCCACGTCTCGGCGCCACGCGAGGCAGCGATCCTCGTCTTCCGCGATGCCACGCCGATGCGGCGCCTCGAGCACATGCGCGTCGACTTCATCGCCAACGCCAGCCACGAACTGCGGACGCCGCTGGCGTCACTGCTGGGCTTCATCGAGACCCTGCAGGGTCCCGCGCGCAACGACGCGGCCGCGCGCGAACGTTTCCTGCAGATCATGGCGGAACAGGGCCAGCGCATGGCCCGGCTGATCGACGATCTGCTGTCCCTATCGCGGATCGAGCTCAACGCGCACGTCAAGCCCGCGACTCCCGTCGACGTCGTCGGCGTCGTGCGGCAGATCGTCGACGCGCTGTCGGCGATGGCGTCCGAGCGATCCGTCGCCCTCGCGGTCGTCCAACAGGACGCGCCGCGCGTGATGGTCGAGGGCGACCGGGACGAACTGCTGCGCGTGTTCGAGAACCTCATCGAGAACGCGATCAAGTACGGCCAGTCCGGCGGCCGCGTCGACGTGTCGATCACGCTCGCGGAGAAGCGCCCGGACGTCACCGTCAGCATCCGCGACTACGGCCCCGGCATCGCGCCGGAGCACCTGCCTCGGCTGACCGAGCGATTCTACCGTGTCGACGTCGCCGCGAGCCGGGACAAGGGCGGGACGGGACTGGGGCTCGCGATCGTCAAGCACATCGTCAATCGCCACCGCGGTCGACTGGCGATCGAGAGCGAGGAGGGCGAGGGCGCGACGTTCCAGGTGACGCTGGCGCTAGGACCTTTTCAGGCACATTAAATGTCTATACTTTTCAGAGTCCTGGACTGTCATAAAAGTTTTATCCCGGGGTCATAGAAGGTTGCGCGGACGGCCGTAGTGTTGGCCATGGCGAGGGGCAGCGGGGCATCCTGCCTGACCTTGCAACTCTTTCAACCAGGAGATCACCGGTGAAAATCCGCGCTATCGCTGCCGTCTCGGCGGCTTCCATGATCGTTGCGCTCGCGGCCGGAGCCGCTCAGGCCCGCGATCAGATCCGCGTCGTCGGGTCGTCGACCGTGTATCCGTTCACGACCGCCGTCGCCGAACAGTTCGGCAAGGCCGGCGGCTTCAAGACCCCGGTCGTCGAATCGACCGGTACCGGCGGCGGCATGAAGCTGTTCTGCGACGGCGTCGGC
>CAZVMY010000276.1:0-4636 GCA_964628955.1 uncultured Methylocystis sp. | reverse complement strand
CACCCCGGCGCAACGGCCTGCCCGCGCCGCAGGCCAGCACCGAGCCGTCGATCCACGCCGCGCTGAGCCGCGCCGAGGTCGCCGACCTCGTCGCGACCCGCGCCGACGCGGCGATTGAACGCATCAAGCTCTATCAGCTCGCCTCGACCCCGGCGCCGGATCAGCCGGGCCAGCAGCCGGCGGCCGAGCGCGCCGACCAGAAGACGCAGTGGATGTTCGAGGTGCCGCTGGCCTTTGGCCAGCGCACTGCCATCGCCGAGTTCCAGATCGAACGCGACGGCCACTCCCAGCGTGAAGCCGAGGAAGCGCGGCGCTGGCGGATGCGCTTCTCGGTCGATACCGACCGCACCGGCCCCGTCCATGCGCTCGTCGCGCTGTCGGGCGCCTCCGTTGCCGTGACGTTATGGGCAGAACGGCCCGAGACCGGCGCCATCTTCCGCGACCTGTCGGACCGGCTGCGCGACGCGCTGCGGGCCTCGGAGTTCGAGATCGCCAGCCTGACGGTCCGTGACGGCCGGCCGCCCGCGCCGGTCAACCCCAACGCGCCGTCGCATTACTTCCTGGACCGTCAGTCATGAGCGGCGGCGGGAAGTCCCGGCGCGCGGTCGCCGTCGCGCTGGAGTACGATTTCGCCGGCGCACCGCGGGTCACGGCCAAGGGTCACGGCCACGTCGCCGAGACGATCGTCGAGACGGCCCGCGCCCATGACGTCGCGATCGAGGAAAATCCGGTCCTGGCGGAGGCGTTGGCCCAGGTCGAACTCGACGACGAAATCCCCGAGGCGCTCTATCGCGCCGTGGCGCAGGTGATTACATTCGTTCTGCGCGCGCGGGGAGACCGCGACCCGTCGGGCCGTTTCTGATCGCTCACCCGCGCCACCCGCGGACGATATGACAACACCGGCTCCAAGGCGCGCGACCGGGCGCTCCCTCTCCGCGGCGCGGAAGCTGATCTACCTGCTCATCGCGGACGATGCCGCGGGCCAGACGCGGCGTTCGGCGCTGGCCGCGGTGGCCGCCCGCGTGGTCAATGCGGGTCTGGTCTTCCTCACACATCTGCTGTTCGCCCGGCTGCTGGGGCCGGAGGGCTACGGCATCGTCTCGACGGCGACGACCTCGGTTCTGCTGCTCGGAGGCCTCGTGACGGCCGGGTTCGTCGCTCTGCCGCAGCGATACCTGCCGCAATATGCGGCAACGGGAGATTCGGCGACGGCGCGCGGGCTGATCCGGTTCGTCCATCTGGCGCCTCTGGCGCTCGGGCTGCTCGTCGCCGCCGTGGCGGTGACGACGGGGGGGCTGGCAACGCTGCCGGTCGATCCGGTGCTCGTCACCGCCCTGGTGATCGGGTCGCTCGCCGTTCCCGCCAACGCGCTCGTCGACACGATCGAAGGCGTCGCTCTCGCCAACGGATGGAACGACCTCGCCTACGGCATGACCTTCGTCCTCCGGCCGCTTCTCGTGCTCGGGCTGTTCGCGGGCGCCGTCGGCCTCGCGGCCGCCTCGCCGGCGGCGGCGATGGCGGCGGCCGCTCTGGGCGCCTGGATTGCCGCCTTCGCCCTCGTCGCCGGCATCCGGCGTCGCCTCACGACGATCCTGCCCGACGGTCCCCGGCGTCTCGACCTGCGGGACTGGTTCCGCACGGCGTGGCCGGTGTTCCTGATCAACGCCGGCTACCTGTTCATGACCTCGGTCGACGTGCTCGCGCTGGCAGCGTTGCGACCCATCGGCGAGGTCGGCGTCTATGCCGCCGCGGCCAAGCTGGTCGCCCTCGTCGCCTTCGTGCAGTACGGCATGACCTGGGCGACCGGCCACCATTTCAGCGCGCTGCATCAGGCCGGCGATGCCGAAGGTCTGGCGCTCTATGCCGGCCGGGCCGCGCGCTGGACGTTCTGGCCGTCGCTGGCGGCTGCCCTCGTAGTGCTCCTGCTGTCACCGCTGCTTCTGGGCCTCTTCGGCACCGCCTTTCTCGATGGCTGGCCGATCGTGGCGGTTCTGCTGGTCGGCCTCGTCGCCCGCTCGGCGGTAGGGCCGGCGGAGCAACTGCTCGTGATGACCGGGCGGCAGACGTTGGCCGCAGCGCTCTACGGGCTGACCTTCGTGGTCAACGCCGCGGCCATCGTCGTGCTGGTTCCGGCGTTCGGCGCGATCGGCGCCGCGGCCGCTGCCAGTGGCAGCCAGGCTCTGGCAGCCCTGCTGCTCGATCGCGGCGTGCGTGCCCGGCTCGGCTTCGGCATGCACGCGTTTTCCGCGGCGGCGCCGCGCTGACCGGCGATGCGCCGCGCCGTCCCATGACCCACGACAACTGGATCGTGGAGCGCCTCGCTCCGGAGGCCTATGCGACCGAAACGGGCTTCACCGACCTCGCGAGCGCGGCCGAATATCCGAACCCGCACGCGCAGCCGCACCGGGTGTTGGCCTCGCGCCTGTTCGTCAGCCCCGACAGGATCGTGGTACTGGCCGCGCGGCGGCGGAGCGACGGGTTGCTCGCCGGTGTCTGGCCGCTGGCCAGGACCCGCCTGGCGGCCATCCCGACCCTCGAAAGCCCGCTGGTCGGAGGCTACGACGTGTCGTCGATGCCGGTGGTGCGGCGCGGTTTCGAGCACGCGGTTGCCGACGCCTTCGTCGATGCGATCCGCCGCTCGGGCGATCTTCCGAAGGTGATCGTCAGCCGGCTGGCCGTGACCGAAGGCGCGTTCTGGCAAGGGCTGATGGCGCTCGCCGACCGGAACACGCTCACAGTGCACACCGCAGCGACCTGGCAGCGCGCGGTCATGCTGTCGAGCGCCGGCATCGCGGACAGGCGAAGCACGAAGCGGCTGCGCTCCAAGCTGCGCAGGCTTGAGGAACTCGGCTCGCTCGCGTATCGCGCCCACGTCGGAGGGCCCGAGCTCGAAGCCGCTTTCGCGGCGTTCACGGCGCTCGAATCCGCCGGCTGGAAAGGCCGCCGCGGCACCGCGCTCGCACAGCGCCCGATCGATGCAACCTATGTCAGGGCGCTGCTCGCGGCGGGCGTCGCCGATGGCACGGCCCGCATCGACCTGCTGTCGCTCGGCGGGCGGACCATCGCCGGCGGTCTGCTGCTCACGGCGGGCGACACATTATTCTTCTACAAGACCGCTTACGCCGAGGCTTTCGCCCGCCATTCGCCCGGCGCGGTGTTCGACCTCATGCTGAGCGATCGGCTGATCGCGGAAGGAAGCCTGAAGCGGCTGGACAGCAGCAGCGACGATTCCGTCGACCCGGGCGGGCTGATCTGGGCGGGACGCCAGCCCATGGGCGCGATCGTGATCGATCTTTCGCCTGGCTCTCTCGCCGGCCAGGTCGTGCTTGCCGTGGAGCGCCTGCGAACCCGGGCCAGACGCTTCCAGCGCGGCCTCGCGTCAGCGTCCTGACGCCATGGCCGCGGCGATGAGTTCCTGCGTATACGGCGCGCGCGGCCGGGCGAAGATCGCTTCGGTCGTGCCCTCCTCGACCGCCTTGCCGTCCTTCATGACCAGCACGTGGTCGGCCAGTGCCCGCACGACGGCGAGATCGTGGCTGATGAAGAGATACGTCAGGCCGTGCGCCTGCTGCAGGTCGCGCAGGAGTTCGACGATCTGCTTCTGCACGGTGCGATCGAGCGCCGAGGTCGGCTCGTCGAGCAGTACCAGCTTCGGCCTGAGGATCATGGCCCGGGCGATCGCGACCCGCTGGCGCTGGCCGCCTGAGAACTCGTGCGGATAGCGGTTGCGGAGCGCAGGATCGAGCCGCGCCTCGGCGAGCGCCTCGGCGGCCCGGCGGTCGCGCTCCACCTTCGACATGGCCGGCTCGTGCACCAGCAGCCCCTCGGTGACGATGTCGCCGACCGTCATCCGCGGCGACAGCGAGCCGAACGGGTCCTGGAACACCACCTGCAGGTCGCGCCGGAGCGGCTTCATAGCGGCCTTCGAGACGCCGGCGAGATCGCGCCCGGCGAAAACGACGGCGCCGGTCGCGTGGTTGAGCTTCAGCAGCGCGCGGCCGAGCGTCGACTTGCCGGATCCCGACTCGCCGACGATGCCGAGCGTCTCACCGCGCCGGACGGTCACGTCGATGCCGTCGACGGCGATCAGGTCCGGCACGCGCGAGCGGAACAGCGTCTGCTGCATCGGATAGGCGACGCGGATCGCGCGGCCTTCCAGCAGCACCGGCGTCCCGGCCGGCACAGGCGCCTTGTCTCCCGTCGGCTCGGCGGCGAGCAGGGTCCGCGTGTACTCGGCGGTCGGCCGCTCGAAGATGTCGGCCACCAGCCCGGTCTCGACGACCTTGCCGCGGTGCATCACGTAGACCCGGTCGGCGATCCGTCTGACCACGTTGAGATCGTGGCTGATGAACACCATCGCCATGCCGAGCCGCGTCTTCAGGTCAGCCAGGAGATCGAGGATGCGGGCCTGCACCGTGACGTCGAGCGCCGTGGTCGGCTCGTCGGCGATCAGCACTTCGGGATCGTTGGCGATCGCCATGGCGATCATGACGCGCTGGCGCTGGCCGCCGGAAAGCTCGTGCGGATAGGCGCCGATGCGCCCTTCCGGATCGGGCAGGCGCACGAGCCGCAGAAGCTCGATCGCACGTGCTTTCGCGGCCCGGTCTGAGAGACCGGCATGGTGGCGCAGCGGCTC